>JANMMA010000321.1:0-18895 GCA_031372815.1 Sphingobacteriales bacterium | reverse complement strand
TATGATGATAAGCCATTACATCCATTTAGTGCAGCATGAAGGTGAGGTATTTGGTGACAAAATGATAATCCGTGGTTCATTGGAAAGAATGGTGCCGGTATTAATGACAGCATTGGTAGCTGCTTTTGCCCTGATACCATTGACAATGGATGCCACTGCACCTGGTAAGGAAATTTTATACCCTGTTGCGACTGTTATTTTGGGGGGATTGGTTAGTTCTACTTTATTGGACATGATAGTAACACCAATCGTATTTAAGCTATTTGGTGAAAAAGCATTGAAGAAATATTTGTATTTACGGGAAATAAAGGATTTAGAGAATCCGGTAAACGGATAAGTTTTTCTTTCTGCTTATATGCAGGACAAGATGGAAATATCATAGATCTGAGCCATGCTTAGTTTCCCCATATGGAGCCAGGAATATTGTACAAAGTGCAGGAAAGCGAATTGAAAAAAAAGAATTGACGAGTATGAGAAAAAGAATGGCCGAAAGCCTAATATTTTGCTTCTACTTGTTGATGATATGGGCTGGGGAGATCCGGGTTGTTATGGTGGAGGAGTGGCTGTTGGCGGCCCGACTCATTATTCAACGCCATCTTATTATACCTATTCCTATATTCAATGGGTGTAAGACCGGTTAATTTTTTAAATAAATCACGGAAGGCTTTAGTATCTGTATACCCAACATCATACATCACTTCATGGATATTTTTTCGACTAGTTTCAAACTGGCGTTTGGCTGCTTCTACTTTGACACGCTGAATATATTCCAATACAGAATTGCTGGTAGCCAGTTTGAATCTTCTTTCAAAAGTACGGCGACCTATTAATGAAATTTTTGCAAGTTCATCAGTAGAAATCTTTTCATGAATATGCTGCTCAATAAATTCCTGTGCTTTTAATATCTCTTTATCATTGTGACCTTTCTGCCCCTTGAACATAGCAAAGGTAGCCTGGCTATCCCTGTCAATATCAATAGCAAAATATTTTGAAGCAAGGATGGCGGTGTCCCTGTTGGTATACTTCTCTACCAGGTACAATAACAAATTCCAATAGGAATTTGCACCGCCGCTGGAGTAAAGCCTTTTTTCTTCTGTTACAATGCTTCCTTCCACCACTTCTACGTCAGGGTACATGTCCCTGAATTCGTTTTGAAAGCCCCAATGTGTGGAACATTTTTTTCCATTCAGCAATCCTGTTGATGCCAATAGAAATGCACCCACACAAAGTGATGCCACTTCGGCTCCTTTGTTGTATTGTTCCACTATCCAGGGTAATGCCGCTTTATTTTTTGCAATAGCAGCGCGCATATCGCCAAGTAAAGCTGGTATAAAAATCAAATCAGTTTTATTTACTTCTTTCAATTGCCTGTCTGGATGTACTGAAAACATACCGTTGTTCAGTTTAACCTCTTTCTTTATACCTACCAACTCTACATCAAACATTGGGGATTTCCCTGCCGCCATCTGGAACTGGTTAACCGCAGTAAATAAATACAGTGGATCTGCAATAGCCTGCATTACGGAGGATTCTGGTACTAAGATGGATACTTTTTTCATTAGCATAAAGGTAGCAGGTTTCCTGGCACAATCCACCCTTTAAACCGTCATATATGCCACCCTTAAAATAACATATTTGTAATCATCTTTGTGGGGCAAACAAATATTAATCTTTTAAATTGATAGAGATGCCAACAAACAACGTACAACTGCATAGAGTTATAACAGCACCCCCTGAAAAAGTATACAGGGCTTTCACTGAACCTGAAGCTATGGCTTCCTGGCTACCGCCTTATGGTTTTGTCGCCAAAGTTCACAGCATGGATGTGAAAGTAGGTGGAAGCTATAAAATGTCGTTTATCAATTTTACCACCGGGAATAGCCATTCATTCGGAGGCGAATATTTGGAAATCAAACCTAATGAACTGATAAAGTATAGCGACAGGTTTGACGACCCTAATCTTCCGGGTGAGATGATTACTACCATTACACTTAAAGCAGTTTCATGCGGGACAGAAATTCTTGCCACACAAGAAGGAATACCAGCCGCAATACCAGTAGAGATGTGCTATCTGGGGTGGCAGGAATCTTTGGAAAAATTGAAGAAGCTGGTAGAGCCTAATATCCCGGATGCTTAAATGAACCCGTCACCAATCAATAATCATTATATTTCTTATCGTCAGCAAAATTTGAAATCATGTCAAAAGTATCTATTTATTTAAATTTTCAGGGTAACACTGAAGAAGCGTTTAATTTCTACAAAGCTGTTTTTAATTCGGAGTTTGTAACGCCTCTAATGAAAATGAAAGATGCACCCCCGCAACCCGCTGCGCCACAACTTTCGGAAAAGGATTTGAACAGTGTAATGCATGTTTCGCTTCCCATATTAGGTGGCACATTGATAATGGGCACAGATATGCTGGAAAGCATGGGCCATAAACTGGTAGTGGGAAACAACACCACAATTAATCTTGATTGCGATACAAGAGAGGAAGCGCACAAATTATTTGATGCACTTTCCGCAGGTGGAACTGATGTTGCACCGTTGAGTGAACAGTTCTGGGGCCTGTGGGGCTGTTGTTTAGACCGCTACGGCATACGATGGATGTTTAATGTTATGAATCAATGAGTTCAGTAAATGCTTATTTGACATTTAACGGAAATTGCTGTGAAGCAATGAAGTTCTATAAAAAGTGCCTGGGTGGGGTACTAATTTTTCAGACAATAGGTGAATCCTCACTGTCAGAAAAAATGCCTTTAAAAATGAAAAAATGTATCCTGCATGCTGTATTGAAAAATAGAGACCTTGTATTGATGGGTTCTGATTTAGTTAGCGCGAAAAGATTAATACAGGGCAATGCAGTATCTCTTGTGCTGAACTGTTCAAGTGAAAAGGAAATCAGGGAGTACTACAAAAGACTTTCACAGGGCGGCAAGCAGACACACCCCTTAGAAAATACGTTTTGGAATGCATTGTTTGGTGGACTAACTGATAGGTATCAAAATATCTGGCTGCTTAATTACAACAGAGAGCAAACAAACTTTACTTAATAATCGCTAACCTGCCTTTTATTTTTCTTTGCCCAACTATTCTCCATTTCGTTGTAGGCCTTTTCCGAAACAGTAGATTTTTTCTCGCTTTTGGAAGTTCCTTTCTTTTTTTTTGCGTTAATGTTATTGACCAGGGAATTTTCGACCATATTATTCGAAATGTGTGAATAGTATAGAATATTGATTGAATTGTGTAACAATATCCATTTCAAAGGATTCATTTTTGTATTGTCAATTATTTCTTACAGAAGTGTGTAAAACAGGTTTTAATTGTATAATTCTATTGTTTGACATAGGTAATATTAGTTAATCCGTTCCTTTCTGTAACAGCATTCTGTTTTATTAATGATTTTTAAAATTAATTTATGGAGACATTTGAAAAGGAAGGACCAATTATCGACAAGATTTCACAAAAACAATTATCCCGCAGAAAATTCATGAGTTATGGGGGAGCAATTGGACTTACTGCAACGGCAATTGTAATTAATTCTTGCAAAAAGGATGATAATAACAGTAGTGGTAGTAATGCTGGTGTTGACCTGGGAAGTGGCGATACCGGAATTTTAAATTACGCCTATGCTCTGGAGCAATTAGAGGCGGCTTTCTATACCCAGGTAGTTACATCACCTTATGGAAGTATGTCTGCTGACGAAATGATCTTCATGAAAGATATCCGTGATCACGAGATAGCACATCGTGAATTTTTTAAAGCAGCTTTGGGAACCAAAGCCATTCAGGCTCTTGAGGTTAATTTTAGTTCGATAAATTTTTCCAGCCGTGATAGTGTTCTAAATACTGCTAAGGCTTTCGAAGATCTGGGAGTAAGCGCTTATAACGGAGCTGGATATTTGATTAAAGATGCGAACTATTTGTTGCTGGCTGGAAAGATCGTTTCAGTGGAAGCACGCCATGCTGCCCTGATTCGGGAGTTGATTGCCCCCAATACATTTTTAGGAGATTCTGTAGATATGAATTCTGTGAACATTTCACGTACACCTAATGAAGTGTTGGCTATTGCCGGTCCCTACATTAAAACGAAAATTAACGCTGGTAATTTACCAACAGCATAAATCTTACACTATGGATATCTCAAATATATTGGAAGAAATAGAAAAAGTTGACCCGGAAGTCTACGAACGTTTAAGTCCCCGTAGAAAAGCTATGAAGGAATTTTTCCGTATTGGATCAAAGGCTGCAATTGTTGCTGTCCCGCTTGGTTTTTCGGCCATGTTTAACAAGGCATATGGTCAAACCGTTCCGGCTGGTGTAATCAATGTGTTGCAGTATGCTTTGACGTTGGAGCACTTCGAAGCAAAATTCTATACAGACGGTTATAATTTGGCACCTATACCAGCAGGTATGGAGAAGACAGCAATTCAATTGATTCGCGATAGTGAAGCGAAACATGTGACTTTTCTTCAAACCGTAATATCTGGCGCAGGAGCTACTCCTGTAGCTGCAAAAATTGCTTATGACTTCACGGCGAAAGGCACCTTTCCTACAGTATTTACAAATTATGCCACTTTCTTAGCGGTAGCACAAGTATTGGAAGATACGGGTGTAAGAGCTTATAAGGGAAGGGCAGGAGAGCTTCTTGGACAAAAAGTTTACTTAACTGCGGCTCTTGGCATACATGCTGTAGAAGCCCGGCATGCGGCTATGATTCGTCACATGCGCCGAATTAACGGCCAGGCTCCAACAATCAAATCCTATATTACTGGAGGAAATGATACAGGAATCGCCGCTGCCGATGGAAATTATGGCGGGGCCACACCAGAAAGCAATGTTATTCAAGGTGGAGTAACAATTACAAGTCTGCCGGGTGTAGGTGGAAATATTTCTGTAAATGCAGCAACAGAAGCGTTTGATGAACCGCTGACTGCCGCAGAGGTATTAGCTTTAGTTGCGCCTTTTGGGGTATCATAATAAGTAAGGTTTAAGTAGAAATACTAAGGGGTTAACCAAAGAGGATGTAATGAAAGGTTTGAAAAAGCCAGAAAATACTAAAATGAACCAATAAACGCAACGTATTGAACATCGATCCCAAATGAATTGCAGGAAAGTTTATCTTTTCTGCATTTTTTTTAATTAAAAATGAAACCCTTCGCTAATACAAGTATCACCACATGTTACCAGCACCTGGGCCAATATGGACTCCATTGCAGGTTAGTGGAGGGACTACCCAGGAAAAATTAAAAATGTTTGGTGATGATGCCCCACTTGGAAGACCTGGCCAACCAGCTGAACTTGCAGGTATTTATGTGTTACTTGCACATTTCTTTGTCATTTTACTGAAATTCACTAATAGGAAATAGCTTAAGATCCCAATTATGAAATATGATCTTTTTTTCTTTCTGATTTTGGTGTCCAATGTTGCCTTCAGTCAAAAAACATTTGTGGTTAACTCCCCGGGAAACCAGGTAAAATTTTCCATTCGGGTGAACAAGGAATCACCAGTATATAATATTTATTATAAAGGAAAACAGGTGACCAACAATGCTTCGTTTTCTTTGTCCTTCCTTAAAACAGGTGAGTTTAAGAGCAATTTAGAAACCGGTGAGCCGATATATAAAAAAGGAGAGGAAAAATATGAATTGATAGTCGGCAGGACAAGTTCAATACATGATTATTTTAACCAACTTACCCTACCCCTACGTCATGCAGCAACGAATCGGCAGGTAAATTTAATTATCAGGGCATTTAACGATGGAATTGCATATCGGTTTGAATACCCTGTACAAACGGTAGAGAAAGATATTTACATTACCGATGAAACCAATAAATTTTCATTCATCGGAAATCCCAAAATACTTGCATTATTTCTCCCCGACTATACCAGTTCTCATGAAGGTGAATATACTGATGTAATACTGAGAGATATTCCAAATGACCAATTAATTGGTATGCCTGCACTCTTAGAACTGCCCGGAGGAATCTATGCAGCGATCACAGAAGCAGCATTGTCGAATTATGCCGGATCATACCTCAGTAGCCGAAATGGTGAATTGATCACCAAACTTTCTCCATTGCCTCATCAAAATGGCTTGAAAGTTAAAGCCAGACTGCCTCATAAAAGCCCATGGCGGGTAATCCTGGTAAGTGATCACATCGGAACATTCCTGGAATCAAATATACTAACCAGCCTTAATGAGCCTTCAACAATAAAAGACTGGTCTTGGTTAAAGCCTGGTAAAACTACTTTTCCATGGTGGAATGGCAATATAGTTCCAGATACATTAAATGCTCCAGGAAATAACTTTGTCACCAACCAGTATTATATTGATTTCTGCGCGAGGAATGGCATAGCGTATCATTCCGTGGTAGAGTATGGTCTCCACCAATGGTATATGGACGATGGCATAAATTTCCAGCCAGGTCCAAATTCGGACGTAACAAGACCTGTGCCCGGCCTTGATATGAAAGAAATTTGCGACTATGCCAAATCAAAAGGCGTAGCTGTTCGTGTATGGGTTCATTGGGCTGCGCTGTATCCCAGGCTTGATTCAGCTTTTGCCATATTTGAGAAGTGGGGACTTTCGGGAATGATGGTAGATTTTATGGATAGGGACGACCAGCAAATGGTACTCATCCAGGAAGAGATGCTGCAAAAAGCGGCAAGACATAAATTGCATATACAATTTCATGGTGCATACAAACCAACGGGCATGCATCGTACTTATCCCAATGAACTTACCCGGGAGGGAACATTAAATTATGAAGTCAATAAATGGGCAAAACGAATTACTCCGGATCATGACCTCAATGTTGTATTTACACGCATGATTGCAGGTTCGTCGGATTATCATATGGGAGGATTTCGGGCTGTTCCTGATTCGCTTTTCAGGGTCCAATATTCAAGACCACTTATGCTTGGCACCCGCTGTCATATGCTCGGCATGTACGTTGTACTGGAAAGCTATCTGGAAATGCTCTGTGATTATCCGGAGGCTTATGAGGGCGAGCCAGGATTCGAATTCGTCAGGCAGGTACCAACGACATGGGATGAAACACGCGTACTAAATGCAAAGTTGCACCAATATATTGTCATTGCTCGGAGAAAGGGGAAGGAATGGTATATTGGCGCTATTAATAATCGGGATGCCAGAAGTATTAACCTGTCGCTGGACTTTATTCAGGAGGGGAAATATAATGTGACAGTCTATTCAGATTCACCAGATGCAAGAACAAATCCCAACCTGTTAATTAAACAGGAGAAAATAATGAAATCCGGTGATAACCTTTCGATAAATTTAGCAGGAGGCGGCGGTACTGCCATTCATGTTTATCCCAATAAATAACCGATGTTCGTATGTCGATGTGGCTGGCATCAGATAAGGCATCTTTAGTTTTGGGTACGTGGGTTATCTGGTCCTGCAATAATCCCTAGTTTCTCCGCTTTTAATTGGCCGCAGTTTTGACCTTTTAGTTGTTTAAGTGCCAAAAAAATGGATAAAAAATGTATACATATTTTGGTAATGGGGGTTTTACTCATGTGCAATTACCTGGTTACTAACGGAAAATTGTCATTGCTTGTTTTTTTTACATCAGTAATTGCCCACGGAATTTCATTTCCTCCTATAATAAATTTCGTTTGCTTTAATACCACAATATTTCCGGATTTGCAATTGAAAATGGGTGGTGGACCCTTTTTCTGCAGTGTTACTCCCTGATATTGCCATTCGCTGCTATCAATAAAACTAAAATGGTCGCCAAAAAATTTCGTTAGGACTATAGCGGCAGAGGCAGTTACCGATAATGTATAATAATTATTCATAAACATTCTCCATGACTATAGTCTGATTATCTTAATATTTCTGTAACCAGCCAATACCTTACCTCCACCATGCACCTGCAATGCAATTTTTCCAGTATGAGCAATTTTTTCATCTGGTTCACTATAGTCCACTGTCTGCACGTCATTTAACCAAATCCGTATTCTTCTCCCCACACTTTTAATTTTAAAACGGTTCCATGTATCGGGTTTTAGTATTTTTTTTATCAATGCACTGTCAGGCTGTACAATGGTAAGGTCCCTGCGAGATTCATCGTATAAACTGGCCCAGTAACCCTCTCCTAAATCGGCCTGGTAGCCAATCATTTCATATACGGGATTTTTTGAGCGTTCACTGTGAAATTGTACCCCTGCATTTACAAAACCGGTACCGGTTATTTTAAATTCCAGCGTCAGTTCAAAATCTCCAAAGATTTCGGTGGTAGAAATAAATTCATTGTGCGATACCGTTTGGTTAAGGCTTCCACCTGTTAACGCATTGTTGATGATGCGCCACGTATTTAGCGTATCCCCTTCCCAGCCAGTAAAGGTTTTGCCATTAAAAAGACTGGTTGCTTTTTGTGTGGATTGTGCCAGCAGGTTGGACGTAAGATAAAATAGCAATGCAGCACTTAACAAAAATGATTTCATATTTTTTTTATTTTGAAATAATACTATCAGGATTTATAATCGAAATAAAGCAAAATAACTTATGGCAAGCGCCTTCGAAAAATTGATAGTGCCAGATGATTATGCATCAGTGATAGTCTATTCTATATCAATAAGTGACTCGTGATTCTGTCTTAAAGTAAGTGTTGATTAGGATATTTATTCGTGGAAGGTTATGGCTGTTACACTATTTAACCTGTTCAAAAAAGTACACTCCTTTTTTGTTAGACACAACAATGTCGGGCAATGCATCACCATTAATATCTTTTACTGTTATGCTGTTGCCAATGCCAGAGTCATTATCAATTTGGTGAGGTATCCACTGGGGCTGTTTACCGGGAATTTGCTCAAACCAGTACAGCACAGAAGATTCATAAGAACCGGGATCATGACCGTCTTCATGAGCGAGATAGCGTTTGCCGGTAATAAGATCAGGGTAACCATCTCCACTAACATCTGTAAAAACAAGGCAATGACTTTGCGAAAAAAGTTTGCTTATCTCGTGAGTGACCCAGTTGATGCTGCCATTGGAAGTAATCATTTGCTCATGCCACCAGATACCGTATTGATGCGCCGAAGAACTGATGATATCCATATCGTTATCTTCATCCAAATCGTAAGTGAACATGTTGGCACAATCTGCCCCCAGATCGGCAGGATGAAATGTCCAGTTTGCAGTCATTACATCAGCTGGTGATTCCCACCAGCCAGACTTTATGAATACATCATTACGGCCATCTTTGTTTACATCACCCCAGCCTAACCCGTGGGTGTAGCGGTGGGTAGCTAGTAAGCTGTCGTTGCTGATAACGTGGCGTTGCCAAATAGTATCATTTTCCGCATCAGGAGATTGCATCCAGATCACTTGCCTGCCAATGATATCATTACAAATAATGTCCATCCTGCCGTTCCTGTCAACATCTACAAAGGCAGGCGATTCCATACCTGCATTGGCGAGAATAATATGCGACCTCCATAACCCTGCTTTGTTTTTTGGATTTTGATACCAAAGGCAAGCCTCTCCGGGCTGGTCAAATCTTATTAAATCCTCCCACCCATCATTATTTACATCCATACAAAAGTTTAGAAAAGTAGTCCGGTAGCCGGGAATAGGATTAAGTGTATCAGCATGCAACAAGTGCTGTTTCCATAAAGGCGCCTCAAACCAGAAATTACCCGCCATTATATCTTTTTTACCGTCATTGTTTACATCACCAACAGCTACTCCTTCTGAAATAAAAGCTTTACAAATAGTATGCTTTTTGAATTGTACGGTGTGGCCGCTTTTATTACCCTGTGCATAGGCCGTTAATGTGCAAAACATAACTAACAGCATTATACTAAATAAATGTTCGGATTTTTTAAATGATGTCATACCAGTTTGTTTAATTGTTTACCAACAAAGTATATATTTCAATTTAAGCAATTTGGGCAGCTTATCGACTTGATACAAAAATGTTAAGGTATTAACTAATCACTTTAAGTAAAAAAGGCCAGACATTTTCAGCAAGTTTTTTATGTCCTTCCTCTGTGGGATGAATGCCGTCTGCCTGGTTCAGTTCGGTTTCGCCGCCTACGCCTTCCAGCAGGAAGGGAACCAGTTCAAGATTATTCTTTGTTGCCAGCTCACCGAACATGGCTTTAAATGATGCGGCATAACGCTGGCCCATATTGGGCGGTACCTGCATACCCGCAAGGATGATCCTGGTTTTTTCATTTTTCGCTTTTACTTTGTCAATAATGGTCTGCAGGTTTTTGGTAGTCGTTGTTATGGGAATGCCACGGAGTCCGTCATTGGCTCCAAGCTCGAGTACGAATACATCAAAAGGTTTGCTGAGTATCCAGTCTATCCGTTCCATTCCGCCGGAGGATGTCTCGCCACTAACGCCTGCATTTACCACCTGGTAAGCGAGTCCCGCCGAGTCGAGTTTCTTCTGTATAAGCCCCGGAAACGCCTGCGAGGGCTGGTCAAGGCCATATCCAGCGGTTAGGCTGTCGCCAAAAAATATGATAGACTTTTTCTTGCTAACTTCTTTTTGTGGTTCCGCAGTTTTTTCTTTTGACGTTCCATTGTTAGTCTCCTTACAGGATACCGTGACAAGGCAAAGGGTCATCGCAAGTAAAATTTTCGTCATCATAATGAATAAACAAAACTAAATTCAACATCCTGAATAATGCAGTGTTAATGTATATATATTTTTATGGCAACTTTATTGAGTACTGAACATCTTTCCAAATCCTATACCAGTGGGGGTAGTAAGCTAACTGTTTTGGATAACGTTAACCTGCAGGTTGAGGAGGGCTCTACCATGGCTATCGTTGGACCTTCGGGCTCAGGAAAAACGACCCTGCTTGGCCTTTGCGCGGGGCTCGATAGCGCCAGTTCGGGTTCTGTTGTCCTGAATGGTATCAGGCTGGAAACGCTTACGGAAGACCAAAGGGCTGAAGTGAGAAACCAGTACATCGGTTTCATCTTCCAGAATTTCCAATTGCTCCCTACACTAACGGCTCTTGAAAATGTGATGGTTCCTATGGAACTCAGGAAGCAATCCAATGTTAAGGCGAGAGCTATCGAACTGCTGGATAAAGTGGGATTGAAAGACAGGTCACATCACTATCCCGTTCAACTGAGTGGCGGAGAACAACAAAGGGTTTCACTTGCCCGCGCATTTGCCAATACACCCCGCATCTTGTTTGCAGACGAACCCACTGGAAACCTGGACGCCGAAACTTCAGAACGAATTGAAAATTTAATTTTTTCCCTAAATGAAGAAGCCGGTACAACGCTGATCCTCGTAACCCATAACCAGGACCTTGCTGCGAGAACCAACAGGATTGTGAGGATCAAGGGCGGTAAACTGGTAAATGAAATCTGATATGTTGAATTTCCCATGGTTGCTGCGGATGGCATGGCGGGACAGCCGGAAAAATATTTCCAGGTTATTACTGTTTATTTCATCCATTATAATCGGTATCGCTGCCCTTGTCTCCATTTTCTCATTGGGGGATTCCATGAGTGCCGAGATCGACAACCAGGCTGCATCATTGATTGGTGCTGATCTTGAAATCAGCAGCAGCAAGCCCATTTCGAACGCTATTATTAAATTGATTGACTCTATACCCGGACAATATTCGGAACAACGATCATTTGC
The DNA here is from genome assembly GCA_031372815.1 of Sphingobacteriales bacterium. Classification (GTDB taxonomy): domain Bacteria; phylum Bacteroidota; class Bacteroidia; order Chitinophagales; family Chitinophagaceae; genus Pollutibacter. Next base: position 7,253 of record JANMMA010000321.1, on the reverse strand, counting down.
TTCCATGGTCTATTTTCCCAGAACAGGCGGCACCAGGCTGGTTCAGGTGCGGGCATTGGAAGGTGATTTTCCCTATTATGGCCAGTTGGAAACGACGCCAGTTAAAGCAGCAAGGGATTTCAGGGCCAGAAAAACAGTATTGGTGGACCGTGCTTTATTACTCCAGTTTAATGTGCGGGTAGGCGATTCCGTTAGGTTGGGTAACCAGGGTTACGTTATCGAAGGTGAACTTACCGGAGTACCTGGACAAACCGGGCTTTCCGCTTCTGTTGCGCCAATCGTTTTTATTCCCCTTGAGACGCTTCCAAAGACGGGCCTCGACCAAAAAGGAAGCCGTATCAGTACCAGTTATTTTATAAAGACGGATAAGAGAATAGATGTTAATACGTTGATGGAAAAAATCGGACCCAGGTTGAAAGAGGCCGGGATAAACTACGATACCATCGAGTCTAAAAAAGAAGAGACCGCAAGATCATTCCGGGATCTGTCGAGATTTCTTTCCCTCATAGGATTTATTGCCTTATTGCTCGGCTGTATCGGAGTTGCCAGTGCTATTCATATTTATATCAGGGAAAAGATCAATAGCATAGCCTTACTGAGATGCCTGGGAACCACATCCCGCCAGGCCTTTATGATCTACCTCATCCAAATCATAGTGATCGGATTTATTGGGTCAGTACTCGGCGTATTGCTCGGAACGCTCATCCAACAATTGTTGCCGGTTGTAATACAGGACCTCCTTCCGGTTAAAATTAATGCGGTTCTTTCATGGAGGGCGATGGGAGAAGGCCTGATCCTCGGCATGATCATCTCTGTGCTTTTCGCATTATCTCCACTGGTATCTATCCGTAAAATTTCACCACTTCAGACCATCCGTATGAGTTACCAGCCGGATGGGAAAAGAGATCCCTTAACCTGGCTCATCTATTCCATGGTCATTCTTTTCATTATTGTCTTTACGAGACTCCAATTGAGGTCGTGGTCTGAGGCAATGTGGTTTACGTTAAGTGTGATCATTGCATTTGCGTTGCTGACACTGATGGCAAGAGCAATGATGTGGCTGATCAGAAAATTCTTTCCAACATCATGGAGTTATTTATGGCGACAGGGTTTATCTAATTTATATCGACCTAACAATCAAACGGCGTTACTTATTGTCTCCATCGGGCTCGGGACCGCATTGATCTGCACCTTGCTTTTTGTGGAATCAATCCTGATGAAAAGGTTGGTGATTTCTTCTTCTGGTGATCAACCCAATATGATATTGTTTGATATTCAAACGGCACAAAAAGAAGCCGTTAAACAATTGACACTTGCACAGGGACTTTCCGTCAAAGACATGGTACCTATTGTAAACATGCGATTGGAGAGGATTAACCAGACCACTATAGAAACCATACGCAAAGATTCATCAAACCCCATTCAACCCTGGGTCTTTAACAGGGAATACAGGGTCACATTCCGGGATTCACTGACAGGTTCCGAGAAGATTTCTAAAGGTAAATGGACAGGCAAGCCCGATCAGGACCTTATCTACGTCTCTATAGAAGATGGCTATGGCACCCGAAACAAGATTATGATAGGAGATACCATGACGTTCAATGTGCAGGGTACGCTGATGGAAACGATTGTGGGAAGCTACCGCAAGGTGGACTGGAACAGGGTCCAGACAAATTTTCTTATTGTATTCCCAACTGGAGTGTTGGAAAAAGCCCCACAGTTTCACGTACTGCTTACCCATGTACCTGACGTTACTACCTCAGCAAGGTTTCAGCAAACCCTGGTAAAAACGTACCCTAATATTTCGGTCATCGATCTCAACCTCGTGCTGTCCATTCTGGATGACATCCTTGGAAAAATTGGTTTTGTGATCCGGTTCATGGCGGGTTTCTGTATTCTTACAGGATTGATAGTGCTGATTGCTTCGGTACTGATCAGCAAATATCAACGCATCCAGGAAAGTGTATTGTTAAGAACCCTTGGTGCCGGCAGAAAACAGATCTACGCCATCAATGCGATAGAATATTTTTTGATTGGAGCTATGGCAGCAACAACGGGAATCCTGTTGGCGCTAATTGCTTCCTGGGCATTGGCGGAATTTAGTTTTGACACCAGCTTCAGCCCGGACTGGTTGCCCGTGCTGATCATTTTCATAGTGATCTGCGCGCTAACCGTTTTAATTGGTTTAATAAATATCAGATCCATTGTCAATAGGTCTCCGCTGGAGATTTTGCGGAATGAAAATTAGTCACTTAAACTTCAGTTTTGCGACGGTTCCCTGCCTGTAGTTGTATGAGTATAGTTTAATAATGCAAGCTGCTATTCTTTCAATTCAAGAACCACTTTAGCATTTTTTTGCTCATCAGAAGAAATAAATACTTCATAACGTTGCGAACCTGCGGTGACATACATCAATGATGTGTTGGGAGGAATAGAACCGAGGTTATTTGCCACCATGACCAACTCATGATGCGGGTTATTTTGGTCGATGTTGATCATAAAAATTATTGGCTTTGCTGAAAGCCGCACCCTTGATAAGAGTAATTTATTGTTATGGTAAATAGACACCGTATCTCCATCAATTTGTCCATTGTCGTAAAGTTCCACTTTGATCTGCCCTTGGGGTGTTTCAATTTTCTTTACTACGGGGTTGGTTCTGTTTACCAGGGGCGGAGGTGGAGGAAGAAATATTGCGCGGGTGGCTTTGATCACTGGCTTTTGAACACTATCCGTATTTCTGGTTTGCTGTACAGGTTCTGGTTTACGCAACACTGCCGTTGATTGTTTTGGCGGTACTGGTGCTGATGTTTTAGAAGTTGATTTTGGAGCTTGTTTTTTTGCTACTGTAGCACCATCTTTATTTACCAACGGATTTGCCGACAGACCTGTATTTTTCTGGGGGGAAGCCGGATTTGTTCTTGTTACCGGAGGAGGTGTGATCACGCATTCACGGAAATTCAGATCATCCACTGCAAAATCATTTCCACATCCACCGGGTGAACGGTTGATCATTGAAATGTCTACACTATTGATGCCTTTTGGCATCATGAACATCACGGTGTATTTGGTCCATTGGGCACGTCCATATCGTTGAAGGTCGCCGGTTTTTAATCCTGTAATGACAATGCCTGATGGCGACTTGATCTGAATGGTAATATCGGGAAGCAGTGGATAGGGGCATTTCTCAGTAGGCTTGCAGACATTGAGCATCCATACAGAAAATTCATACCTCGCGCCGGGCTTAAGTCCACTTGCCATTGTGTTGAAAAATGTTCCGCTTTCATACGATGCATTCACAAGTAGCATATTACCCTCGTTGTCACCCGGCGTATGGTCCTGTGGTAAACTGATCCAGTCGCCCCGGAAACAATCACTGGTGTAAGGAGTGTAAGTGTAGTGGCCATCGGTTGGACAAGTGCTTTGAACACGTCCATAAGCATATGAGGTACTGATGTTCAATTCTTCCGCAAAGCCCCTTCCAAAATCAATAGAAACTTTTGGTTCCAGCAATACACAAGAACCCTTTTGGGCCTGCAGGCCCAAGCCGGGCGACAGTGTCAAAATAAAGACCGGGATAACAAACAGCTTATTCAATCCTCAGCGTTGTAAGAAAGATGCCACCATTTTGGTGCCATAATGCGGGTTGATAAAGCAGAAGCATATCTAACGGCTCATTAAAATTTTAAGTGGTAACCATTCATCAATATCATTAATATTTCTTTGTACTAAGGGTAAATGCATTCATTGGATTGGTCACCAGTAATTGCTGTATGTCTGTTTCTTTTATCCCCCTTTTTTGTAAAACGGGTAGGAGTTGTGTAAAAATATTGGTATACCCGACAAACGGGGCATCCGGTTCGTCGGGTTTATACCAGCCTGCATCATGAGAAACTAATAGCCGGTTAAGCAGGCCTGCTTTTTTCAAATATTCTATGGAGTCTGCATATTTTTCAAAATCTCCCCAGCCAATTCCGTCAAGGCTGATCCAACTGTTCATTGAAGCTGCCTGTTGGTAATAAGATTTATTTATTTCTGCCTGGGCATGCACCCAAACAAAAGCTGAAGGGGCTACACCATGGTCTTTTAAAATTCCTATTTGTTCTAATGCAGCTTCAGCAGGCCCGGTATGCGAACAAATGGTAAGTCCGGTAGCAAGATGGGTAATAGCTGCTGCGCGTATCAATTTTTGATGCAATTCAGATAAAGGACCTTCATTTACTCCGATCTTTATAAAGCCTGGTTTAACCTTGGTTCCTTCAATGCCTTTCTCAAATTCATAAATCCATCGACCTGCCAATTGTTCAGCGGTGTCAGTGAAAGCATGCGGAGGAAGATATTTATTATTGACTGCGCCATAATATCCTGTATTCGTTACCAACTGTAAACCGCTGTCTTCAGCAAGCATCTTCAGTAATTCAACATCCCGGCCTAAAAATGCAGGCGTACAGTCGAAGATGGTTTGAACACCTTGTTGTTTAGCCTCCTTTAGGTAGGGTAGTACTTTCCTGACCACTGATACTCTATCCCAACGCTTATAACTGGTGCGGTCGGCACCGATAAAATCCACTAGAAAATGCTCATGAATCAGTGCTTTACCCATCTGTTCACTGCTAATTTTACCGCTGACGGTCATAATATCTCCATACGAAGTTTTCTGCGCCGCTCCCATCAGTCCGCAGGCTGACAGCAATAAAAAATCCTTTCGGGACATTTTTTTCATAACACTATGAGCGATTAAAGTTTGTCTGCTAGAGGTCCGATTTTTTACGCTTCACCGAGCATCCAATGGCCTTGGTGGAAGCCATGGAAGGCATATTTCCTTCAGCAAGTTCGTGCAAGGCATTCTCTAGGTAGGGCGTCAGCTTCTCTCCATTATCAGGATCATTGTCAATGGCTCCGGTATACACCACCATGGGCTGGTTGTTTTTCTTTTGTATAAGGAATACATGTGGTGTTACTCTTGCACCATAGATATTGGTAACTGACTGGCCCTGGTCAAACAGATAAGGAAATGGATATTGTTTGGACTTCGCCCTGTCTTTCATAGCCTCGAAGCTGTCCCCGGCTACTACATTAGGATCATTGGGGTTGATCGCAATAACGGGATAGCCCATAGGCGCATACTTTTTGTGAAGGCTAATGATCCTTTGTTCGTAAGCTTTTGAAACCGGACATGTGTTGCAGGTAAACACAATAATGTAGCCCCTGGCATCAGGGAAACTGGTGAAAGAAATTTCTTTTCCGTCAACACCGGGCAGTGAAAATGTTGGTGCTTTAGTGCCTGGTGTAATGGTATTGATCTGTGCTTGTGTAGAACCGCATATAACGATCACCGATAGCAGATATAGGAGTTTCATATTTTTTGATTTTATTATACTGGATAAGTAACTCTTCGTAACTGAATTCCTGTTCATAGAATCTGCGCGTGTTCTTATGTACCATAAGTGTAGCGGGAAGGGCTCCCGACCAGTTCAAGTCTACCCGGTTAATATAGATCTGTGGATCATTATCGGCGAGTAAAAATACTTCATTGGAAAGCATTTTTTTCTGCACATATGGCACAACAGTTTTATTCATTTTTGAGCGGGCGTCAAGGCTTACCAGTATCACTTTTAATGGTGATTTATTGAATGATGCCGAAAGTTTTTCAAAATGTGGAAGTTCTTCAAGGCATGGAGCACACCAGGTTGCCCAAAAGTTTATGATATAAGTTGTATCGTTACCACGCTGTATTCGCCGGTAAAGGTCATCTAATGTTATCAGTCGAACCTTTTGCGCTTCAACATTGAAGGGAAGAAAGTATATCAGCATAATGAGAAATGTTTTCATTGCTGAGAAATATGTTTAAGAAAAATTAGTATAAAAAATTGGCCTTCCCTTTCCTGCTGTCCATATTTACAACAAATTAACACCGCAAAGGCTGTCATGAAGGGCAGGTGAAATCACACTCTGTTTGCCATACGAATGGTTGATTGACTATCTTCAGCAATATCATAAGATTATGACTGCACTATCTTCAAAAATTATTGTCAGTGTATTGGTATGTCTTGGGTTGGGAATTGCCAGCGGATTTTCAACAGCAGATTCAATTAGTGGTTGGTATCAGACCATTCAAAAACCTTCATGGAATCCTCCGAACTGGATATTTGGACCTGTTTGGAGCATTTTATATATAATGATGGGAGTAGCTGTTGCTTTGGTGTGGCACAGTGATCATGAACTTAAGAAATTAGCTGTTGGACTTTTTGTTGTTCAGTTTGTACTGAATCTTTTATGGAGCTACCTGTTTTTTGGAAGGCATAACATCACTCTTGCGTTAGTTGAAATATTGGCGATGTGGGTCATGATCGTTACTACCACAATAGTTTTTTACCGTATCAACCACACCGCTGCATACCTGATGATACCTTACCTGCTTTGGGTTTCTTTTGCAGGTTTTCTAAACTATTCTATCAGGGCGCTGAACCATTAATCTACATAATGTTCTGACCGCCTGACTGAGCGTCACGGGCTTCTTTGCTTTCCGACTGGATATTGGTCAACACCATAATAGTGTCCATTTCTGCCAGGATATGACTTTTAAAGCATGGATGCAGGACGAGGATCTGGTTTGCACTTAACCGCTTTTCTCCCTCTTCTGCTTTAATGGTGACTTCCCCTTCGAGGACCTGGATTATGAATACACCATCCACCTCAACGTCGTTCATTTGTGCACCAGAGTGCATTGCATTGATGACAACGGTAATACCACCGGTTTTGAAAACAGTAATGGCGTTACGATCATTTTTCTGCCAGGCATCTTCCTGTTTGAGCTGCTGAACATATTGTTGTATGTCGACCAAAACAGCTGGCGCATCAAGAATCCTTTCGCCTTCTGGGCGATTTATGGTCGACTGATTAATTTTTACTTGCATATAATTATTTGGTGTTAGTTTTTATAAAAAGGCCACGCAGTTTCAGCATGGCATTAAAAATTTTGATGAATGGCCCCGAATTCTACTGTCAAAAAAATCGACCCAATTCCGGTTTGTAGTTAAAGTCTTTCAAAGTCTTTGTAAGAAGGATCTTTGTAGTTGGATTTTATATCATCATTAACCATTGCTAAAAGAAGTGATAATCCAGACACTAAGGCGGATACACTAAAAAATATTGCCGCAACTACAAAATATTGCACCATAATGCTATTAAATAACCATAATAGAAACACTACAAACCAGGCAAGGGAGGCCAACGGCAAACATGCGAATAGTACG
>JANMMA010000275.1:0-6335 GCA_031372815.1 Sphingobacteriales bacterium | reverse complement strand
CATGCAGTCTCAAACAGTTCATCTTCCGGCGCATCATTAAGTTTTCTTGCTGAATTAAGGATTCCCCCACCCTTCTCTGCGATCTCAGCATACGTCAATCCGCGGATCTTATCTACGAATTCGTTTTCCCTGCTCGATGCAAAAACCAGGTGCGTGTGGGAGTCGCACCAGCACGGCAAAACCATAGAACCTGTTGCGTCAATCTGTTCTATGGCAGGATCATTATCAGTTAATGTAGGGAAACTACCGTCATCCATTTCGCCGTACCCGGATATTACGGAATTCTCCATCGTAAGCCATGCATTCCGAATTATAGGAAGCATGCCGAGTTCCCTGGCCCGTAACGGGACTGATGGCGAATGAACACCGACAAGAAATTTGATATTTTTAATAATTCTGATCAACCTATAATTTTTCCCATACCTGTTTTGCAAAAGTTTCTAACGAAGGGTCACGGGCACCCATCAGTAATAAAACGGTGTCGCTGGTAAAATGCGAACGCATTTCATCGACGATTTGGTTACGGTCTTCAACAAAGTATGCCTGGTGTCCCATTTCCTTCAAATCATCAACCAGGTCGTTTGCAGAAATATCTTTTGTGGTTGTACCACCGGCATAAAATATCTCGCTCATCCATATTTCATCACCGGGACGCATTACCTTACTGATCTCCGCACAGAAATCCTTCCGTAGAAATTTCGTTGGTGCGTACCCGTGAGGCTGAAACCAGGCAATCAGCTTTTTCCCAACAGGCTGGCAAGCCGCGATAGACGCTGCGCACTTGACCGGGTTGTGGGCATAATCGTCGATCAGCGTTATGCCGTTCTTCGTACCCAGGACCTGGTGCCTCCTGTATATTCCTTCGTACCCCGCGATCGAGGCCGCAGAGGTTTCCAATGGTACACCGATCACTGCTGCTACCGATGCGGCTGCAAGTGCATTTTCCATGTTGTGACGGCCAACCGTATTCATGGAAAAGGGTATCGCGTTAATCGTAAAATGGATGGTTAAGCCTTGTTGGTGAAAATCCGAAGAGATATATCCGGCGCCCAATGTTTTGTCTGCCGCGAAATCTACAACGGCATTTATTGAAAGTTCTGCTGCTAGCGGATGGGACCCGTTAACAATAAACGTTTTGCTATTTTGCTGAAAGGTTTTAAAAATGTCCATCAATACGTCTATTTCCTTGTGGTCCTTATCCACGTTTAGTAATAACCCGATGGCTGCATGGTATTGTACAATGGACCCGTCACTTTCATCGGCTTCTATCACCAACCACTCCCCTTTTCCCACTTTTGCATTGCCAATCTTGCCTTCGCGAATGATACTGATCAGTCCCGCGCCGCTGATGATACTCGGCTGCAGGCCCGCATATTGGAGAATGTCAAACAGCATAGCACTGGTGGTGCTTTTACCGGACGTTCCGCCAACCGCAATGGTTTTCTTTGAGGCCGTGATCAGCGCCAGTAGTTCACTTCTTTTAATAATGGGAATATGCAGTGCTTTCGCCTTTTGGACTTCTGGAACGGTGTCTTCCACCGCAGTAGATACTACGATTAGGTCCGTATCAGCATTAATACCGCTTCCATTCTGGGCAAAACAGTGTATTCCTTCAGCTTCGAGTTTTTGGCGGATATCTGCTGCTTCTCCATGGCTGAAATATCGGTCGGAACCGGATACCTGTTTGCCAATTCCCTGCAGATACTGAGCTATTGCACTCATCCCCGTTCCAGCGATACCAATGAAAAAAGGTTTTTTAAAATCACTAAGCGTTTGAATCATTCCAGCCTTATTTTTTTATCGCTTCCAATTCGCCTACGGCACCAGTATATAAGCATTTCCTTTCAAAATCAGTACGGACACTTATAAAAGAGGTATAAATGTAGTTATTTAATCAAAAACCGACCTTTGCTTTAAAGCCTTTAGCCTTTCATTAATTTGAAAAAACGCCGTAAAAAAGCTATCTTTACCGGAATCCGAATTATTTATTTTAGTCGTACGCTGATAGAGCCCCTGGCTTTAAATCGTATTATTAAACAAGGCCTTTTAACTAAATATACAGCATGAGTAAATCGCAAGAAACCTGGAATAAGAAAGAAAGAGAGAAGAAAAAACAAAAACTTCGTAAAGAAAAAGAAGAAAAAAAGCAAGAACGTAAAGATCTCGCCAAAGAGCAGGGCGGTAAAAGTTTTGACGACATGATCGCCTATGTTGATGAAAATGGAAATTTTTCCAGCACACCCCCTGATCCCAAACGCAGGCAGGTGAGACTGGAAGATATTGAGATCGGTGTTCCCAAGCAGGCCGACTTTAACCCTGCAGATGGTATCAGGGAAGGTATTGTTACCTTTTTCAATGAAACCAAGGGATTTGGTTTTATCGTTGACCAGGAAACTAAAGAAAGCATTTTTGTACATGCTAACGGACTGGTTGATCAGATCAAAGAAAACAACCGGGTTAGTTATGAAGTTGAGATGGGCCAGAAAGGACCTAACGCAGTTGGTGTTAAACTGGTAAAATAATAACTATCCTTTTGTATGTCCTTATTTATCACCTCCCTGAATTCCGGTAGTAACGGTAACTGTTACTACATTGGAAATCATGAAGAGGCTGTATTGATCGATGCGGGCATTTCATGCAGAGAGGTGGAAAAACGTATGAGCCGGATAGGGCTTTCCATGTTGAATGTAAAAGCCATATTCGTTTCCCATGAACATGCCGACCACATCACAGGGGTACCCGGCATTTCAAAAAAACACCAGATACCTGTATACTTCACAGAAACTACTTATATATCCAGCAGAGTTCCAGTTCAGGATCACCTCCTGAAATATTTTGAGGGCGGACAAACCATTATCATCGGAAATCTTGCTGTAAAGCCTTTTCCAAAGCTCCATGACGCCTGCGATCCGCACAGTTTTATGGTTACCGGCAATAAAATCAATATCGGCGTCTTTACCGACATAGGTTCGGTTTGCCAGCCATTGATCCATCATTTTCAACAATGTCATGCTGCCTTCCTCGAGGCAAACTATTGTGAGCATATGCTGGCCAATGGCAGCTATCCCATTTATCTAAAAAGAAGGATCAGTAGCGATAAGGGACATCTGTCAAATATTCAGGCGTTGGATCTTTTTATCCGGCATAGGCCAAAACAATTAAGCCACCTCATCCTTGCCCATTTATCTAAAAACAATAATGATCCTTCCCTGGTTCATCGCTTATTCGCTGATCTGGCCGGAGCTGTAAAGATCAGTGTGGCATCAAGGTATAATGAAACAGAAGTGTTTGAGATTATGTATACTCCGCCAGCACCCATTCGCCAAAAAGCCATTCCCATTAAGCAACTAAGCCTGTTTTAAAAAAATTTTCCGAAAGAGTCTATTTAGCAGAATGCTATACCTTTCCGGATATAGTTTTTGTTATGAAAAAAACGATCTGCCTGGTAAGTCTTGTTTTTAGCATTGCTGCATTTGCCCAACCATATGAAGCCAATTGGGCTTCATTAAACAAAAGAAAAATTCCCGCCTGGTTTCACCAGGACAAATTCGGCATCTTCATCCACTGGGGTGTTTATGCCGTGCCTGCCTGGGCACCTGTTATACCCAACAGCGGTGACAGCTACGCAGAATGGTACTGGCACCGCTTACCGGATAAAAATAAGGCCTTCACAGATTTTCATGCAAAAAACTATGGCGCCGATTTTCAATATCCGCAGTTTGAACCGATGTTTAAAGCGGAGATGTTCGATCCTGCCCAATGGGCCGATGTATTTAAAAGGTCAGGCGCTAAATACGTGGTACTTACTTCTAAGCATCATGAAGGATATTGTCTATGGAACAGTGCAGAGGCAGACAGGAACTGGAACAGGCCATGGAATGCTGTAACGGGAACGCCTAAACGGGATTTGCTGGGCGACTTAACCAATGCTGTTCGTAGTGAAGGTTTGAAAATGGGATATTATTATTCACTGTATGAATGGTACAATCCTTTATGGCTGACAGACAAAAAGAAGTTTGTAACTGACCATATGTTCCCGCAGTTCAAGGACCTTGTAACTAAGTATAAACCATCGGTGATTTTTTCGGATGGAGAGTGGGATCTGTCAGATACTGCATGGCAAAGCGAGAAGCTCCTTGCATGGCTATTCAACGAATCTCCGGTAGCTAAAGATGTTGTGGTAAATGACAGGTGGGGAAACAACACACGCGAAAAAAATACGGGTGCAACCTACACTACTTCCGAATACGGAAGCGGTATGGACGCTTCTATTGTGTGGGAAGAGAGCCAGGGTATCGGTCACTCCTACGGATATAACCGTAATGAAAAGCTCGATGATTACAAGAGCAGTCGTGAACTGATCTTATTACTCAGTGATATCGTGGCCAGGGGTGGAAATCTTTTGCTTGACATCGGCCCAACTGCTGATGGAAGGATACCGGTGATCATGCAGCAACGATTAGTGGATATAGGCGACTGGCTGAAGATAAATGGGGAAGCTATTTACGAAACGGAATCATATAAAGAACCTTACCAATGGAGTAAGGGTTTCCGCAAAACTAAAAAAGACGCTGCATTTATGGCGGGTTACAGCATTAGTAAGATGGTTGTTCCTAATAAGGATACGGCCAGCATAGAATGTTTTTTCACGCGTAAGAACAAAGATCTCTATTGTATTATCCCTTTTTATCAGTCGGCCTTAACCCTGAAAAATATTTCTATCCCTCTTTCATCGAAAATCAGCTTACTGGGTACTTCGAAAAATATTTTATGGAAGCAGCAGGGGAAGGACGTTAGAATAGATCTTTCAAACCTGAGGCCTGGTGATGTTTCAGAGAAAGGAGTGTTTGTTGTAAAACTGGCGAACGCAATTCAATGAGGCCTGATCATGCGCACATTGAATGATATTGGCATACGCTGCTCGCGGTTTAACTTTACTGAATGTTTGTTTGATTAGGAATTATTCTAATCTCTCGTGAAGGTCAAGTCCGTATTTGTGTGCAGTTACTTTAGCTTCCGGATAACCTGCATCTGCGTGTCGGATGACACCAATACCGGGATCATTTCTTAATACACGCTTTATTCTTGCTTCCGCTTCCGAAGTTCCGTCTGCAACAATGACCATACCTGCATGGATGCTGTATCCCATGCCCACGCCACCACCATGATGAAGGCTCACCCAGGACGCACCGCCTGCGGTACTAAGAAGCGCGTTGAGTATAGGCCAGTCGGCCACTGCATCACTCCCGTCAAGCATGGCTTCTGTTTCCCGATTGGGCGAAGCGACTGATCCGGTATCGAGATGATCGCGACCAATGACGATTGGCGCCTTCACTTTTCCTGAGCGCACCAGTTCGTTGAACGCAAGTCCTGCTTTTTCCCTTTCCCCTTGTCCGAGCCAGCAGATTCTTGCAGGCAATCCCTGGAAGGCAATTTTTTCTTTGGCGAGTTTGAGCCATCGCTGCAACCCTTTATTTTCCGGAAACATATTAGCAATCAGTTCATCCGTTACGGATATGTCGGCCGGATCTCCACTCAATGCAACCCATCGGAAAGGACCTTTTCCTTCACAAAATAATGGCCTGATATACGCAGGAACGAAACCTGGAAAATCAAAAGCGTTATCAAGGCCACGCTCTTTCGCCCTTGCGCGGATATTGTTTCCATAGTCGAATGTGATTGCTCCCTGTTTCATTAATTCAAGCATCAATTCAACATGCTTTCTCATGGAATCATAGGCGAGGTCAACATATTGATCAGGGTTTTTTTCCCTTAGTATTTTTGCCTGTTCTAACGTAATAGTATGCGGCCAGTAACCGATCAAAGGGTCGTGGGCAGACGTCTGATCGGTCAATGTATCTGGAACGATCTGCCTTTCGAGTAGCCGTTGCAGTAAGTGTACGGCATTGCAGACTACACCGATAGACAATGCTTCGCCTTTTTTTCGTGCTTCTAAGGCACGTTCGATGGCTTCATCAATATTTTCGAACAGGAGGTCGATGTATTTTGTTTCCAGTCTTTTTTCAATTCTCCATTTCTCTACTTCAGCGATTAATGCAACACCTTCGTTCATGGTAATAGCCAGTGGTTGCGCACCGCCCATTCCTCCCAGGCCGGCAGTGACGTTAAGTGTACCCTTAAGTGAACCACCGAAGTGCTTATCGGCCGCAGCGGCATATGTTTCATATGTGCCCTGTACAATACCCTGTGAACCGATGTAAATCCAAGAACCTGCGGTCATCTGTCCATACATCATCAATCCTTTTTTTTCCAGTTCATCAAAATGCTTCCAGTTGGCCCAGTTGGGCACCAGTTGTGAATTGGAGATCAGTACC
>JANMMA010000259.1:0-12055 GCA_031372815.1 Sphingobacteriales bacterium | reverse complement strand
TAAAAGGATTGGAAGGATTGAACTGGAGTGCTTCTTTTTCACAACAAACCTGGGTGGCAAATGATGCCATTGCGGCTATCTCAGCTGAAGCGAAGTTTGGTATTGCCAAAGGCGTTAAACACGCCGTTATGCTAACTCTGGGCACAGGTGTAGGAGGAGCGATACTGATAGACGGCAAAATATACCAGGGGGCTTTTCAGAAAGCAGGTCACGCCGGTCATATTTCGGTTGACCATACGGGTGAGCAGGACATAACCGGCATGCCGGGAAGTCTGGAGGACGCCATTGGTAATTGCACCATTAAGAAAAGATCCCTCGGCAAATATGACTATACGCATCAGCTACTGGAAGACGTTAAGCAGGGCGACCATTTTGCAAACTGGTTATGGCTTGATGCGGTGAAAAAACTATCGGTCGGGCTTGCTTCCATAACAAACTTGCTGTCCCCCCAGATGATCATCCTCGGAGGAGGCATTACAGAGGCAGGCGCATTACTTTTCGAGCCACTTGCAGAATTTATGTCGAAGTACGAATGGCGCGCTGGCGGGCAACAGGTAAACATTGTCAAGGCTTCATTCGGTGATCTTGCCGGCGCTATTGGAGCCGCAGGATTCGCAATGATGCAAGACGAACAGGCAAAACAATAAATACCATGACGCCAACGCAGGATTACTTATCGAAAGCAGCAACCATACTGGAACGCATCAAAGGGCAGGAAGAACAGATCAATTTAGCTGCTCAATGGTTCGCCACATCGATACTGTCTGGAAGGATGGTACACGTTTTTGGTTCTGGACACAGCAGGATCATGACAGAAGAAATGTGGCCCCGGTATGGATCCTTTCCCGGCTTTAATCCTATTGTTGAACTGTCACTCACCTATCATAATAACGTAGTGGGTCCAAACGGACAGCGCCAGGCGATGTTCCTGGAAAACGTCAGCGGACTGGCGGACCGCATACTCCGCAATTTTCTACTAACGGATATGGATACTGCTTTTGTCATCTCCAGCAGCGGTACCAATATTGTGCCTGTTGAAATGGCTGAAGGTTTCCGGCGCAGTGGCATTAAAGTGGTGGCTCTAATCACCACCGCACATTCAAAGGCATCTGCCAGCAAGCGAGCCGATAGTAAAAAACTCAGTGATTTTGCTGACCTTATCCTTGACAGTGGTGCACCTGCCGGCGATGCCATGGTCAGCATTGATGGACTTGATACGCCAGTATCTCCAGGTTCAACCCTTGGTGGCGTCCTTTTGGTAAATTCAATCAAAGCCGAAGTGGCAAGACTGCTTACAGCGGCAGGCCATCCACCAAAAGTATTAACAGCTGCGTGTAACGTGGGAGAACAAAAAGCAAAAGAACTTTTTGAATCGGCGTATGACGAGCACGCAAAAATGCTATCAAAACTTTATTCCTTCACTGTCTAAACTACTTTATGCAAAACATCAGAACAACGGTTGTGGGATCTTATCCCTTTCCTGGATGGCTTGAGTTCTCCAGCCAAAACCTTGAAAAGTTTGGTCCTGCCGATATAGAAGAAATGATCGAAGACGCTGTTGTGGCGGCGATTCACGACCAGGTTACAGCCGGATTGGATGTAATCACCGATGGTGAACAAACGAGATTAGATTTTAACCTGTCTTTTTATGGATACATCAAGGGAATTTCACCAAATCATAGTGAGACCCGCAAGTGGGGACCTGCAGCGCATGACCAGCGCGGTAAACATTCCATTAATGCAACACTTAGTGCGCCAGATGGACTGGGTACGGTGAAAGAATACCTGAGGTTAAAAAGACTTGCGCCTGCAGGGCCCGTTTTGAAATGCAGTGTTCCAGGTCCCTATACATTAAGTGGACGTTTACTTCCCAATGAGCAGTATAAAGACAGGTTTGCCATAACAGAAGCACTTGTCCCAATTGTGAATGAAGAACTGGCCTTGCTGGTGGAAGCAGGATGCCAGGAAA
This sequence comes from Sphingobacteriales bacterium, assembly GCA_031372815.1. Classification (GTDB taxonomy): domain Bacteria; phylum Bacteroidota; class Bacteroidia; order Chitinophagales; family Chitinophagaceae; genus Pollutibacter. The sequence goes on along the minus strand of JANMMA010000259.1, from coordinate 10,086 downwards.
TCACGGTAGACGAACCTTCCATGAGTTGCTATGCATACAAAGAAGATACTAAACGATTTGTTGACATTTTCAACCGTACCGTTTCATCAGCATTTGGAAAATGCCGCTTGTCAACCCATTTGTGTTTCGGGAATTTCAAAGGACGACCGGTCGGTTATCGCAGTTTGAAACCTATGTTACCAGATTTTCTGCATATGAATGTTGATGAGATCCATATTGAGATGGCCAACCGTGAATTTGCAGAAATAGAACTACTGGCACCATTTGCGGAAAAGATGAATGTCGCCGTTGGGATTATCGACGTAAAGAATTATTATATCGAAACCGTGGAAGACGTGAAGCAGCGCATTAAAAAATGCCTGCAATATGTTCCTGCGGATAAACTTTCGGTAGCACCGGATTGTGGACTTTCCCAAACTGCACGTTGGGCAGCGAGACAAAAATTGGCGAATATGGTCAGAGGAGCGAGGGAAATATGAAAATTGGAAAGTTGGGAGATGAGTAAATGCTGTTCGTCACCAATTACTGCTGCAAAGCAGATCAGTCGTTAAATCCCTGTTTAAAGCCAATAGCTTAGTAAAATCGTTTGATGAAAAAATACCGCCTGCTCATTCCCTTTTTATTTTTTAGTCACTGCGCAATGGCCCAGGTTAAAATAAATCCCAACCATGTCTATTTCGAACTCCTTGGTAACGGCGGACTTGCTTCTTTGAATTATGAACGGCAGGTTTTAAAGAACACGCGACTGAATGTTCATGCAGGCATTGGCGGTTATTATGATTTAGGTGTTTATGTATCAGGTATTCTTGGCGTTACGTACCTGGCCGATACAAAATGGCAAAACAGGTTTATTGAATTCGGCTTTTCTATGTCCGCCACACCATCTGAAGAGACCTATTATGCACCGGATGATATTACTAAAGGCAGGAACTTGTACATGCCACATCTGGGTTTTCGCTGGTATACAAAAAATCAATGGGTCTGGAGAGTCTCTGCTATGGCTGTCATGGGTCGAGACGGCACCTCTCCATGGGCGGGATTTTCAGTAGGTAAAAATTTCTGATTTGACTTTCTCCGTTTAGTCGTGCTCGCAATTATTGGATGGCGAATTTCCGCCAATCATTGTTGCATTATTGCTTGAGGACTTATGATCATTGCAATATATTTTTTTGATAACTAATTACCGCCAATCATTGTCGCATATTTTTTGATCACTTTGATCGTACTGCTGTCAGTATCATACACTGAATACCAGCCCTGCCCTTCGTGGGGAGGATCACCAATAAACTGATCGCCGGGCATCCATAAACCCGTGGGTACACGAGGCCTGCCCTCTCCTGCCCAGGCCCAAAAGTTAACACCGGCAACCGGTCCGATTGTTTTTTTTACGTCATTGGCAACTGCATCAAAAATGGCTGCATAATATTTATCCCTGACCGTTACTGAAGATCCGGCTGCATGGTCATTATTGTCGCGTGATATACCAAATTCTTCCAGCACCACAGGTTTTTCCATTTGTGTTGCCACAGCAATATGATCGTTCAAATAATCAAGTGCATAATTTAGTGCTACATTATATGTAGAGTCTGCTTTTGCAGGATCATAATAACCCCAGTTTTGCACCCAGATGTGAATCGTTGAATAGTCAATATTCCTGCTTTGGTGATCTTTCATCATGTCGGTGCCACTCGATGGACTGGAAGTATTTCCTTCACTTCCCGTGGTAACCAGGTGATTGCTATCGAGCTGCTGAAACAGTCCTGCAGTTCTATCAACCCATTGTAAAAATGCATCTTTATTATTCACACCCCTGGGTTCATTACCGAGCTCCCAGGCCATGATGGCAGGATCGTCTTTGTACAATATGCCCGAGATGGAATTTTTACGGTTAACGACAAAGCGAATATGGTCATCAAATAATTTCATCGCCTTTTCATTGCTGTAAAATTGCGCGGTGAATTCCTGGTACTTCGACCAATCCCCGCCCGGTGCAGGCGGCGGATAGGGAATAGAATCAGCGGCCCCGGCCCATACAAGGTATTGGCCCATTCCACCCGACCAGTTCCAGAAATCATTCATACACATCACTGCTACCATATCCCGTTTAGCCATTTCTGTTAGTAGGAAGTCTAGCCCCGCAAGTACATCCTCATTATACTTACCAGGCGCTTGTTGCATTGCGGGAACCATCCGGTAGGGCTCAGTATCCGGACCTTCACTTCCTGCAACTATCCTGAGGTTTTTCACCCCCATACTGTTGAGACGGTCCAGTTCACGCATTAGCCTCGCTCTGTTTCCACCTTCGCCATTTGATCCCAGATTCATACCGTACCAAAAATTAGTGCCCATGTACGCATATGGTTTACCATTGCGCATAAACTTCATGTTACTTACCGTGACAAATTTGCTCTCCTTTTCAGATGTAGAATCACATGCACAAAACAACAGAATAAAGAACGAGGCAAAGCAAAACGAAATGAATTTCATAACATGCATTTAGGGGAATCAATTGCAGCAAAATCCTATGCTTTAGCTTAATGCCATGCATTAAAGCGGGGTCCTGCATCTTATCCCTAAAGTACGCAAAAACAACACTAGATTTGATTTATGCAATGGGTGAAAGCAAAATATAAAAATGATGACTTTCTGCGTCAGGTTGAAATACTTGGACGCGAAAAATCTGCAGTGCATCTGTGGTGGCTTGGACAAAGTGGATTTCTACTTCAGTGTAACGGTATTCATCTGCTGATAGATCCTTACCTCAGTGAGTCACTTACCAAAAAATACCTGACTACTGCACAGCCGCATACGAGGATGTGTGATCTTGTTATCGATCCAGCCCGTTTAAATTTCATAGATATAATTACCAGCAGCCATAACCATACGGATCACCTCGATGGCGACACCCTGGTACCGCTGACCCGGGCAAATCCTTCCATCACCTTGCTGACTCCTGAAGCAAACCGGGAATTTGTTAGCCATAGAATCAATATGCCCTTAACCTTTACGAAAGGATTGAATGACGGACAGGCAATAACTATATGTGGTATCACATTTCATGGTATTTCCGCAGCCCACAACGAATTGGATCGAGATGATAACGGCAATTGCCGGTATATGGGATATGTGATAGAAATCGGCCACAAAAAAATATACCATAGCGGTGATACCCTTTTGTATCCCGGAATAGCAGACATCCTTAAGCCATTCAAAGTTGATCTGGCCATTCTTCCTATTAATGGCAATGATCCGTCCCGCGGTGTAGCCGGCAACCTTAATGCGGGTGAAGCAGCGTGGCTTGCAAAAGAAATTGGCGCTGGGTTAACGATTCCCTGCCACTATGATTTGTTTACATTCAATACGGCTGATGTTTCTGAGTTCGTCTTCGCAAGTGAACAACAGGGAATTAAATACAGCGTTTTGGAACTCGGAGATTCGTTTACATTATAGGATGAAATAAAATCTAAAGTTTTGAGCTTTGCGTCAGAGCCTGTATTTGTAGTCTTTAGTCTAATCCCTAAGCTCAACCGTCATTTCAACTTCAACCGCAATGCCATTGGGCAATGATTGCATGCCCACAGCTGACCTGACGTGTTTCCCATTTTCGCCGAACACCTCCACCATCAGGTCAGAGAAACCATTCATAACTTTTGGCTGGTCTTTGAAATCTTCAGTACAGTTGACCATGCCAAAAACCCTCACGACACGCTTTATTTTATTAAGATCACCAACAGCTGCTTTAACCGTGGCCAGCATACACAATCCAACATTACGTGCTGCCTGGTAGCCCTGCTCAATCGTCAGGGACTTTCCAAGCTTACCCGTGTCTACCGCTGAAGGCACACCGCCACAATATCCATGACCTGATAAAAAAAGCAGGTTCCCAACGCGTACAGAAGTAATATAGTTAGCTATTGGTTTGTTTGCCGCTGGCAATATAATGGCTTTGGATAAAATATTTTTTTCCACGTCTACAGGAACTTGTGCCATGAGTTCGAAGCCTGTTAGGGTCAGCACGCAGAAAAATAAAAATGACTTCATATCTTATGATTGTGTATTCAAAGTAGTTATTTCATCTGTTGCGACGAAAAAATTATTTCGAGGAACAGGCTGTTTTTATTGATATATTTTTGCGCCAACGAAATCGTGTATGGATTTTCATTGGGGCAACAGCAGGTGCATTTATTTTTTCCAGGCTTATCGGTGCGCTTTGTTCATCCCGATGGTCGCATCCTATTGGCCATGTTCCTCTCGCTACATGTGGACGCCAATTTCCTGGTTTCACTGTATTTTTCCTCATTTAAAAAAAACCGCATCCCTGGAAAGGCATTTTTGTTAAGTTCATTACTTATTTTGGTGATCAGGTTCTCTGACTGCATCGGCCTGGTCAGCTAGCACCCCCTCTACATAAAAGCTTCATAAAACTGCAATGGCATAGGCTTTGTTATACAGATGTAGCGTTTTAACGCAACATGCATCAATCCATGAAATCCTTTATTACTGCCTTCTTCATACTAAGTTCAGTTTTCCTTGAAGCACAAGAATTTACCCTTGAAAACAAATGGCTGAAGGGTTCGTCCCAATTGTTTTATGGTGTACCAAATTATCTGATCATTAAGGGAGAAGTGGATTCCATAACTAAATTCACCTCCAACGCAGGTATCCAGCGGCAGCACGACACCCTACTCATTTATCCCGGTGCCGCCAAAGTCCTGATCACTCTATACACTTCCAGGGGCAAATCGACTTACGAATACGAGGCTGTAAATTTTCCCGCAGCTTCATTAGAGTTCGTTTGCCGTGACTTCAACAAAACCGCTAAATCGGTCATTATTCAGCCTGATTCCACAGATCATTTTTTTTCGAATTACAGCATCGTTCAATATACAGTTACAGTGGCCGGTAAAAAACTGGCCGGAAATTCAAACTATCTTACCAGTGCAGTTATTGACGCCATAAATAAGGCTGCCAACGGCAGCAAAATATCTTTTCCGGAAATTATTTTCTGGAATAAGGAAACGGAACAGTACATCACACAACCCATCAACTCGTCTTGGTCCATTAACCATCTGTCAGGTGCTCAGGACAATCGATTAACATGCCCTGCTGCCGATATCACAGCAGATAAATAGTTCTTGTACTATCACAGTAAAGAATAATTTTTTAAGGTAATAAATCATCTGGCATACAATTAGGATATCTGCATATCAACATATTGATTATAATCATACATTGGGGATGGACTAATATTGCCATTATGCGTTATCTACCATTGCTTGTTTTATGCCTGCTGTTTTCCTGCAAGGCAAAAGAAAAAGTTGCCAACCTCCCGGGCTTCACATTAAAGCCTATTGAGAAATTTCATTTTAAATCTTTTGTGGACTGTAATATGGCGGAAGCCTGGATTGGTGACACATTCAGGATATTTCCCGGCAAATATGGTGAAGACCCGTTATGGGGAGATTCAAAAGAATTGCAATTTGCCGATGGACGCCATGCAGATGAAGCGTTCACTCGCAACTATGAAGAATTTACAGACCCCGAAATGCCCAAAAATGTTCCACCTGGAACAGCGGGGCTTCATGGTGCTGTATGGTTTGAGACGGTTTACCAGGACCCCAGTGATAAATCAGGAAAAACGCTGTACGCTGTTTATCACAACGAAAACTACCCCTCCACCCTTCCGTATGATACGGTTACCGGTCAGGGTTATAAAGACTTTCGCTGGCCGCAGGGACTTACCGGCCCAACTTCACCAGCAGCAGTGTGCAGGATCGGTATTATGAAATCGACCAACGGCGGACACAGCTGGGACAATCGCGGACTTTTTATTGAGGACCTCCAACCACGGCTCATCCTCAAACCTCACAACACATCAGAGACCTTTGCGGGCGGCGTAGGTGATCCTTCTGCGGTAGCCAGCGGCGATCACCTGTATCTTTTTTATGGAGAATACGGTTATCCCGGAACTTACGACTCAACAAATTATGATCCAAACAAGGAATGGAGCGGTCAGTGCATCAGCATCGCCAGAATCGCATTGTCTGACCTGGACAACCCACAAGGCAAAGCAAAAAGATGGGATGGAAAAGGATTCAATGCAGCATGGAATGGGGTAGGCTACCCCGTTAGTACATTGCAGATTCCCAGAACTGAAGGTGGCGGCCCCGCTTCATCGCCAACTGCGGGTTTTCACTGGGGTCCGTCAGTAAGCTGGAATACCTATCTCAATTGCTGGGTAATGCTAATGGGTAAAGTGACAGGAACCTCCTGGAAAGGCAGCAGTATCTACCTTTCATTCAACACCAACAAAGACCTGGAAGCAGGAGACAATGCTCAACAGTGGAGCAAACCTCAATTGTTGATTGACAGGCCTGGCCACATTTTGTGGTACCCTTCCCTTCAGCCTGTGAATTCTAAAGAAGACGTGGAACAAAAGAATACCTGCCTGCGTCTCGGCCAGGAAGCCAGGCTATTTTTTAAAGACATGTATAAAGTAAATGGAAGGGATACCAGTGAATACTTATCTGAATATATGATTCGATTCACCAAATAAATAACCAGGAAGTTTACTTTAGACCTATGAAAAAAGCGATCGTTGTAGGGGCAAGTTCGGGTTTAGGAAGGGGTATCGCTGAATTACTGGCTGCAGATGGTTATCGTGTGGGGATTACCGCAAGACGTAGTGAACTGCTTGAGGGCATTCGCCTAACACAACCGGAACATTTTTTAGCGTCAAGCTTCGATGTTACACAACTCGAAACAGCTACTGGTAAACTGGATGCGTTGGTAGTAGCATTGGGCGGGCTCGACATGGTCGTTATTAGTGCAGGAGGAGGAGATCTTAATGACGCGCTGGATTTTGCTGTGGAAAAAAAAATGATTGATCTTAATGTGGCTGCGTTTACACAATTGGCGGACTGGGCCTATCGTTTTTTCCGGCTGCAAGGCTACGGCCAGTCGGTAGCTATAAGTTCGATTGCCGGCATACGGGGAATGCGTCATGCACCTGCATACAATGCGTCAAAAGCATACCAGATTAGCTACCTGGAAGCGCTAAGACAAAAAAGTAACTACCTTAAGCTTCCTATAACGGTAACGGATATACGTCCAGGATTTGTAGATACGCCCAATGCAAAAGGCGACGGAAGATTCTGGCAAGCCTCAGTTATGAAAGCTTCACGACAAATTTATGCTGCGATCAGGACGCGAAAAAAAGTTGCCTATATTACCCATAGATGGTGGCTTATTGCCATGATAATGAAAATTGTTCCACGGTTTATATATGAAAGGGTATAAGAAAAATTTCTTCGTACCTTACAAAATAAAATGCCTAACTCTCATCAACGGCATAAGCCAAAGCACCATCACCAGTCGACCGACTCTCACCACCAAAAACAACGCCGTCTTACCGCAGCCACTTTTATGATGGTAATGTTTGGCATTCTGGGTGTTTGTTTTGCTTATTTTACCAGTAATGGAAGCCTGTTATGGTCGATTGCCGGAGCCCTTGCGGGCCTGGCCATTGGATATTTTTTTGGAAACAATATGGATAAGTCAGCGCGCAGTAAAACATAAAATTTGCTGATCACTTCATCCAAATATATTCTATGCCCCAAGCAAAAAGGACAGTTAAATTCTTCTTTTTTACATTCCTTAGACACGATTTAAAAGCAAGTATATCCGTTTTTTTTGTTGCGCTGCCGCTTTGCCTCGGTGTTGCATTAGCTTCCGGAGCGCCTGTTTATTCCGGCCTGATAGCAGGCATTATCGGAGGAATAGTTATTGGGGTGCTTAGCAAATCTTCATTAAGTGTTAGCGGCCCGGCAGCAGGACTTACCGCCATTTGCGCTGCTGCAATTTCAAACCTTGGCGGTATTGAAATTTTATTTCTTTCCATTTCTATCGCGGGCATCCTTCAAATTCTATTGGGAGTTTTCAAACTTGGCGGTTTTACACACCTGATCCCTTCTACAGTTATCAAAGGAATGCTTGCGGCAATTGGCCTAATCCTGATTGCAAAGCAGGTTCCCCTATTGATTGGATACGACAAACCAGATTTCTGGCGGGAGGAATTTGTTAACCTGTTGACTTTTCAACATGGTTTTAATGGCATATCAAATTTGTATGAGAGTATTTCAGCAGGTGCCATATTGATCGGCTTATTGAGTCTTTTGTTTCTGATCTTCTGGGAGAAAACATTGTCCGATAAAGTTAAATCTATACCAGTTTCTTTTGTGGTGGTATTATTCGGCAGCATCATGGGATGGATACTCACAACATTTGTTCCTCCACTGGCATTGAGTAGTTCCCAATTTGTCAATGTACCACACAACGTTTTTAGTTCAATCAGGTTGCCGGAGTTTAAGGCTTTGTTCAGCAATGCCGCAATATGGAAAAATGCAGTGGTTATCTGTTTTGTAGCTACGCTGGAAACGTTGCTTAGTATTGAAGCTATAGATAAAATAGACCCACAAAACCGTATCACACCGCAAAACAGGGAACTTATCGCACAGGGAACAGGAAACGCATTAAGTGGATTATTGGGAGGACTGCCGATCACTGCCGTGATTGTAAGAAGTTCGGCGAATGCGGAAGCAGGTGCAAAAACAAAACTTTCTGCCATCACCCACGGCGTATGGCTGATTTTAGCCATATTATTTGCCATACCGCTGCTCAATAAAATTCCTTATGCAGTACTCGCTGTTATTTTGCTCAAAACAGGTTATGGATTAACCAAGCCCAAAATGATCATGGGTGTATATCGACAAGGACGCGAACAATTTCTTCCTTTTATTATAACGGTAGTAGCCATATTGTTCACAGACCTGCTCATTGGTGTGATTATCGGTATTGGGTATGCTGTGTACTTCCTGGTAAAACATACCTACAGGGCTGGTTTCACGATTAGAGAGCAGCATGAAGGCCATCTCATGCACTACTTTATTGACCTCGCCCTCAATGTAAGCTTTCTCAACAAAAAGAAATTATTGGACACCCTTGACAAAATTCCGGAATATTCCATAGTAGAGGTAATTGGTTCCAGGAGCGTATATATTGATCACGATATATTGGAAATAGTACAGGATTATAAAGTCAAAGCAAGGAATAAACACATAGAGCTGATCCTGCACAATATTCCTGAAGTAGAAACGATAGAATTACATTAACCGTAAATCATCTATATGCCAAAAGACTATTTACCCGGAATCATTAAATTATTCGAATATTATAAATCACTGGGAGAAAAAACCCTCAATATTATACCGGAAGAAAAAATCAACTGGCAGTATAACGAATCGTCAAACAGCATAGCAACAATAGTGAAACACATCAGTGGAAATATGCTGTCAAGATTTACGGATTTTTTAACGACAGACGGCGAAAAGGAATGGCGTAACAGGGAAGAAGAATTTGCGCCAAAGGATTTGTCTAAACAGGAAGTATTGGCTCGATGGAATCAGGGATGGAAGGTGTTTCTTGAGGTTTTGCATGAATTAAAGGAAGAAGACCTTGACCGGATCATATATATCCGGAATATGGGGCAGACAGTTACTGATGCTTTGAACCGGCAGCTCGCTCATTATGCTTCACACGTGGGCCAGATCATTTTTTTGGGTAAACTGATCATGGATAAGAATTGGATATCATTGTCGATCCCAAAAGGTGAATCCGATAGTTTCAATGCGCAGAAATTCTCTGAACCCAAACGTGAAGGCCACTTTACAGATGAGTATATGCTGCCCGGGAAAAAAGATTGAAAAGTGAACACGTAACCACCATCTAAACTCGTCTACTTTACCGTTTGCATTACAGGCTAGGCGACTACAACACTCGTCTGATCCGGTGTTCCTGCAACATCAGGTCCGCCAATACAATGGCAGTAACAGCTTCCATAACCGGAGGAACCCTTAACGCAATACATAGGTCGTGCCTGCCTTTGACGGTAAATTTTTCTGTCTCTCCGGTTTCACGGTTCAGTGTATTTTGTTCTTTGGGAGTTGAAGAGGTCGGTTTGATGGCGATTCGATATACCAGTTCATTTCCATTAGTAATGCCCCCTACTACTCCACCAGCATGGTTGGT
>JANMMA010000238.1:0-1993 GCA_031372815.1 Sphingobacteriales bacterium | reverse complement strand
AGGAAGTCGGGACCGCTCAAAGAAAAATTGTGACCGAGCACCAGCCTTCCGCCATAATAAAGAACACAACAAACAGCCAGAATGCCCATGGTTTCAGAAACGGGGGACGACAGATCACGGCGCCTGATCGCTTTGTTTTTGATCTCCAGTAATTTCTCGTTTTCTCCGGTAAAACGTTTCAATTGTTGCTCTTCAGCATTGAAGCCTTTTACCACGCGCATGCCGCTTAGGGTTTCTTCGATGGTACTGAGGATATCACCGAGTTTTTCCTGAACCCTGGTAGAAACTTTTTTCAGCGATCGGCCAATCCTGCCAATGACCAATCCTGCCACCGGCAAAAACAACAGCAGGAACACGGACAATTCCGGGCTCAACTGTATCATGGCAAACAGGTACAGTATGATGGTAATGGGTTCGCGAAAAAATGTTTCCAGGAAACTGATGGTTGAATATTCCACGTCCTGAAGGTCATTAGTCAGGCGGCTCATGATGTCGCCCTTCCGCTGGTCGCTGAAATATCCTATGGGAAGCTGAAGTATTTTCTGGAACATTTCTGTCCGCATATCATTGATTATGCGGTTACGTATAGGCGTTAGTACGTAGAGGCCGAGGTAGAGAAAAACATTTTTTAACAGGATGGCGACCACTACAATGATACAAAGTATGCCAAGTGCTTTGATTCTGCCTTCGTCGGTATTCGTGAGTTCGGTAAGATAGCTGTAGAAATTTTTGGTTATATTTCCCAGGCGGATCTTTGACCCAATCATCTGGTCAGTTCCCTTAACCCCAAAAATAAGCCCCAGGAATGGCCCCAGCAATGCCAGTGAAAGAAGGGAGAAGAATGAGGCCATCAGGTTTAGGAAGAAATAAAGAGATACCATTTTAGGGTATCTGCGGATATATTGGAAAATAACGCGTAAACTCTTCATCCAGGGGATTATAGTGATGTCATTGTTGCCGCAAAAGTAGTTATTTTTACAGCCTTTAAGTTGAATCATATGGAAGAGGGAAAAAGACAAAAACAGGTGGCGGGCGTTATACAGCAGGAGATGAATGATATATTTCACCGGATGGGGTTGAATATGATCGATGGCGGCATGGTCTCTATTGCCGGGGTCAAAATCACTCCGGATCTACTGGAAGCCAGGATATACCTGAGCCTGTTCAAGGTGAACGATGTAACGCATTCGCTGAAGCTGATCGACGACAGGAAATACGAAATCAAAAAAGAACTGGCTGCCAGGATAAAACACCAGGTACGCAGGATTCCTGAACTGAAATTCTTTCATGATGATACGCTGGACCATGTGTTTAAAATAGAAGAGATCTTCAAAAAGCTCAACGAGGAAAAAAAGAAAGAAGAATAGTTCGGGTTCTCCATTTTCACATTATCGCATTCATCACATTATCACATTTTCTTCCATGGTGCTGACTTTTGCTTGGCGATATTTTAAGGCAAAGAAATCCACCAATGCCATCAACATTATTTCATGGGTGAGTGTCCTGGCTATTGTGATTGGCACGGCAGCGCTGATCATCATACTCAGTGCGTTTAATGGTTTCGAATCCCTGGTCAAATCATTATACTCCTCTTTCTATCCTGACCTCAGGGTTGGTCCAACAAAAGGCAAAACCCTTGTGCTCAATGCTGACCAGATCAGTAAACTGCGCAAAGTGGGAGGGTTGAAAGCGCTCACGATGATTGCAGAGGACAAAGCCCTTTTACAGAATGGAGATTTCCAGGCCGTTGTCTTCGTGAAAGGGGTAGATGTTCATTATGGTGAAGTGTCAGGCGTACCCCAAAAAATGGTGCGGGGTAGTTTCAACGTCGGTAACGCGATTGATCCAAGAATGGTAATGGGTGTGGGGATCGAGAATGCCATCGGTATACTGTCTGACCGCGCATTGTTGCCACTTACCTTATACCTGCCTAAAAAGGGCGTCAGGGACCTAAGTGACCCACTTGCAGCGCTAAGTGAAGGGTTGGTTATCC
>JANMMA010000237.1:0-18439 GCA_031372815.1 Sphingobacteriales bacterium | reverse complement strand
ACTAACCTTACCAGATGGCAGTATAGTATGGCTTAATTCTGCTTCTTCCATCACTTATCCAACTGCATTTGCGGGCAAGGAAAGAAAAGTAAATGTCACCGGCGAGGCTTATTTTGAAATTGCTCACGATGCATCAAAACCATTTCTGGTTAGCGTTAACGGCATGGCCATAAGCGTATTGGGAACCCATTTCAATATTAACGCTTACAGCGATGAAGGAGCTATCAAAACTACTTTACTGCAAGGGAGTATAAGGCTGTCAAGTGCAGGAATGGCCACCCTGTTAAAACCCGGACAGCAAGCGCAAGTTGTTGGAAGGACTTTTACTTTGGTTAATGATGTTGACCTCGAAGAAGTAGTGGCCTGGAAAAATGGATATTTTTCATTTACCAAGGCCGATTTACAAACGGTGATGAGGCAAATCGCCAGATGGTACGATGTGGAAATAACGTATGAGGGGACCATACCGGACAGGCAGTTCGGCGGCAAGATTAGTCGTAACAGCAATGTAACGGAAGTACTAAAAATTTTACAGGAAACAAAAGTGCATTTTCGGATTGACGGAAGAAATATTGTTGTAACTCCTTAATAAGAAATCATGTTAACAAAAAACCAGAAGTGCTGGAACACTTCCGGTCGACGTTCAGTTAACTCATAAATATAACCGGGTAGGTTTTTAATCATTAACTAAAACAACCAAAGCTATGCATTTAATGGCTCTTTGTAATGAAGTTTTTTTCCAAAAATTCATTACCCAACATCGCCCTGCCGGCTTCCGGAAACACGGGATTTATAAACAAACCCTGCGAGTTATGAAACTTACCGCGTTTATTCTACTAGTTGCCTGCCTGCAGGTAAGCGCGAAGGGGTTTTCCCAGATTTCTATCTCAGAAAAGAATGCCTCTTTGGACAAAGTATTCAAAGCGATTGAACATCAATCAGAATATGTTTTCTTTTATGACTACAAATCACTGGAGCAGGCAAAAACGGTTAGTATAAAAATTAAAAATGCGTCAATAGCTGAGGTGCTTGGTGTTTGTTTCAAAGAACAACCCCTGACCTACAGCATCATTGGAAAAACAATTGTTGTAAAACTTAGAGACGAAATACGAAAGGAAAATGTAGGAAAAACGCCGGCTATTATCAACAACGTTATTATTACGGGCATAATCATTGACGCATCGTCCGGAAAGCCCCTTGCCGGTGCAACCATCCGTGCAAAGAATGCGGCTGACGTCGCAACCATCTCCGATGAAAATGGCAATTTTTCATTGGATGTGCCAGAAGGTGTAAGTACATTGGTAGTTTCGTATGTTGGATATGAAGATTTCGAAGCTAAAATATCGAAAGCTTCTTCACTGAAGATAAACCTTCAGTTGAAAGATTCAAAAGTAGAAGAAGTAGTGGTGGTAGGATATGGTACCCGAAAGAAAAAAGATGTAACCGGTGCTGTTAGTACCGTTAGTTCGAAGGATATTGAAATAAGTACTTCGATGACCCCTGAACTGGCTTTGCAGGGAAAAGCTGCGGGCGTCTTTATAGAAAGTGGCGGCGGTGCACCGGGAGCAAGACCTACTGTACGAATCCGGGGGGTAAATACTTTTGGCTTTAGTGAACCCTTGTATGTGATTGACGGAATTCCCATATTTGAAGGGGGCGCCGGCGTTACTGACGGTGCAATAGGTGACATAAGGTCTCCGATTAACATTTTTTCTACCATAAATCCCAGCGACATTGAATCGATCAGTGTGTTAAAAGATGCTTCTGCAGCCGCCATCTATGGAGTAAGGGCTTCGAATGGGGTTATCCTGGTAACCACGAAAAAAGGCAAATCAGGCAAGGCCAGGTTAGAAGTAAATGCCAATTATGGTTTTCAAAATATTGCCAGGTCTATTGCTACGCTTAATACGCAGCAATATTTTTCATTACTTGAAGAAGCTTATGCTGCCAATCCCGATGCCAATACATCCTTTGCTCAAAAATTCGGGCCGCTCTATGATAAAACAAGCCCTTCCTACGTTGGTAACAATCCTACGTATAACTGGGATAATGAATTACGAAATAAAAACGCGTCTATCCAGGACTACAATGCTAAAATTTCCGGAGGTAGTGACAACACAACCTACTACTTTTCTGCAGGCTATAACAAAACAGAGAGCCCGTTAAAAGCCAATAACCTCGAAAGATTTTCCTTTGCTACAAATGTTGAAGCAAAAGTCACTAAATTTCTTTCAGCGGGTTTGAATATCAGGTTGATTCAGCAAAATGCGCTGGAAAATACGGGTGGCGATTTGAATACTATGATGGCTACTATTCCCTTCCAGCCATTTTATAACGCTGCTGATGTAACAGGGTATGCACCATCGGCATCAGGAAGTTTTATACCCAATCCGGATTATGACCCAACGTTGTTGGATGCCGGGGCGCCATATATATTTGCACCAGGTGATCCAAAGCTCTTATGGGGTAATCAAACCAGGTATAATATTTTTGCCCGGCAGCAGCTTAACGACAATAAATATGAACTATTAAATGGATTAGGTAACGCATTTGTTCAACTGGAACCTGTAACCGGTTTGAAAATACGGGCTTCCTTCGGTGGCCAGTATTATACCAACTTGCGTAAAAGCTGGGAGGATTTAGACTCATGGAGGTTTTCGCAAACTCCTGGTAATCCGTACGCCGGTACCGATGGCAATTCAAAAGGCCGCTATGGAGAAAGACAGGGAAAAACTTACAATATAAATAAAGAGATCACTGTCAATTATGTACATACATTTTCGAAAGATCATAGCATAGATGTTATTTTGAGTGCATCGGATCAATTTTCGAGATGGAGTGCTTCTGATCTGAGTGGAAACGTAAATTATACCGATCCCCAGTACCGGCAAATTGTAAATCAGCCTCCTTACACACAAGGTTTCTCAGGTATTTTGCAAGAAGATGCCCTGATCGGCTACCTGGGAAGGCTCAGCTATAAGTACCAGGACAAATACTATTTTGACGCTACAATACGCCGGGACGGATCTTCAAGGCTGGCTCCAGGAAACAAATGGGAGAGCTTTCCTTCATTTGCTGCAGCATGGCGTATCAGTTCAGAAAACTTTTTTCCAAAAGGGACAATTATCAATGATCTCAAAATCAGGGGAGGTTGGGGAAGACTGGGAAATTTTCAATCTGCCAGTCCCTACCAGTTTATATCGAATGTAGGTCTCTCACCTGATTACTCTTTGGGTTCCGGCAATGGAAACCCTTATGGCACGCAGAATCAGGGAGCACGGTTACCCAATTTTGCAAATACTTCACTTACCTGGGAAAAAATTAAAACAACCAGTATTGGATTTGATGCCTTACTATTCAACAGAAGCCTTTCATTTACGGCAGAATATTATAGTAAAACAACTTTCGACATAATACAATCAGTGTCCCTTCCGCCCAACACAGGTATTGAGTTCCCTGCTGATTTAAATGTGGCCAGTGTAAACAATAAGGGTATAGAAATGCAGCTTGGTTATGGCAGAAGAGTTGGGGAGGTTAATTTTAATATTGCCGGAAATATTACGACGGTAAAAAACAGGGTTTTAGAATTAAATGAAGGTGCCCCGATAGGAGGCGAATTTGGAAGAATAGAAGAAGGTTATTCAATGTTTTACCTTTGGGGCTATAAAGTTGGTGGTGTTTTTCAAACACAGGGAAATATTGATGCATGGAAACAAGCTCATCCCAAAGGAGATGCTAATATCGGTGGATATCAATACAAACCTGGTGATATGTATTTCCAGGATGTTTATGGGAATCCTGCTTCAGGATCCAAGGAACGATATAGCAATACGCCCGATAGTCTAATTAATTCCAATGACCGTACCTATCTTGGAAAAACCATACCGGGTTACTATTATGGACTATCTCTTGGTGCTGATTGGAAAGGTTTCGACTTTAGCGTTTTCTTCCAGGGAGTGGGCGATGTACAAAAATACAATTTCGAGAAAAGCGGACTTGAATCAATGAGTGGCGCTGCCAATCAATGGGCCACTACGTTAAACAGGTGGACAGCTTCGAATCCATCCACAACAATGCCTCGAGCTATTTTTGGCGATCCGGCTGTTTTCAACCGCATATCAGACCGGTATGTGGAAAATGCTTCTTATTTACGGTTAAAGAACGTTCAGATTGGTTATAGATTCCCACCAGAAATCCTGAGTAAATTAAGGTTTGCCCAATCTTTAAGAATTTATATAAGCGCAGTAAATCTGTTCACTATAACAGATTATAGTGGCCTGGATCCTGAAAATAGCGGCATACCACCATCCAGGCAAATTTTGTTTGGAATAAATTTCGGACTATAAACAACCTTCTAACTCCAACAATATAATATATGAAACTTGCTATATTAAAAATATCGGGATTAGTTTTTGTGGCTTCAACATTATTTTATTACAGCTGCAATTCAGAAAAATTGGATCTGCTTCCACATGGTCCGACTGAAGCAAACTATTTCACACAGGAATCTGATTTTTCAAAAGGCATCTATGGTGTATATGCTAAGATGACTGATTTTTTCTGGTATAATGCTGGTAATTCCCTTGCACCGATGATGTACCTGGAAGGAGATGATATTACAACTAATGCTTCCAATCAGGCCTATGAAACTTTCGGTCCATTGCAACCCAGCGGTGGTAGCATCAGTTATTTTTATAAAGGATTATATGAAATGATCGCCCGTGCAAATGTAGTGATGGAAAAAGTGGATGCTGTTAAAGATGGGATATATGTAACGCCTAATCTCAAAAATTATCACAAAGGCGAGGCCTTATTTTTAAGGGGGCTGGCTTACTATTACCTGTGGAATTATTACGGTACTGCTCCTCTAAGAAATGAAAGGGTAACATCATCAGCTCAGTTTACGCCTGGAAACACTTCGGGCACACAATTACTGGAGCAGGCCATCTCCGATTTTACGGCATCAGCTTCACTCTTGCCAGTTAGTTGGGACCAGACAAACGCGGGAAGAGTAACCTCTAACTCTGCGAATGGAATGCTTGGAAAATCGCTGGTGTTTAAAGCTTCTGCCACAAAGAATACGGCAGATTATATTGCTTCAATTGCTGCTTTTAATAAAATATCCGGACGGACACTGGTAGCAAACTATGAAGATAATTTTGCTTTTGACACTGAAAACAACAGTGAATCAGTTTTTGAATTCCAGGCATCGCAGGCATTTGGATTTGATAATGTATGGCTACCAAATGACTTTGATAATGCCATCGGCGCCTTATCGACATATTGGGGATATTACAATAACAACTTTTCGCTTTTCGGACAATCGAGATTTTTTGCCACCACCAAATTACTTGCTGCATTTGATGCTGCAGATCCCAGGAGGGACGTAACACTCAAAGCCACCGACCGTACGGTAAATAAATATGTAAGAAGAGATAAATATTCCCAATCAGGTGTTGGATCAGTCAATAACCCAAGAATACTTCGTTACGCCGACGTCCTGCTACTCAAAGCTGAAGCTTTATTACAATCAGGAGGTTCAACCTCCGAAGCGATCGCTCTTGTAAATCAGGTTAGAACCAGGGCCAGAAATATGGTTCCGGGAGGTACTGTTCCCGCCAATCGCACAACCACAGAAACAGACAAAACGAAAATTATGACCTGGATCACTGATGAACGTTTCATTGAATTGGCTGGTGAAGGTCAACGCTGGTTTGATTTGCGCAGATGGCATATGCAGGGTATAGTAACCCTAAACAATAGCTTTTTCAGTTCAAATGTGCCGATGGCATTTGATATCACTAAACATCTGTATATGCCGATTCCAAATTCAGAGTTGGACGTTAATTCAAATATGAAACAGAATGCGGGATATTAAAAGCGTTTCATATAGCAGTTAGCAGTAGTTAAGTTGGAAGGCCCCCTCACCGGGGGTCTTTTTTGAAATTGACCAAAAACGTCAGTGATGAAAAAAATCAGTGTTCCTGTAATTCTTTTCAGCATCATAATCTCTGCTGCTTTTTGTAAAAAAGCTGCTACAGCCGCTGTCAACAACGCTAAACCTGTTGTATCCCTGAAAACTGAATTAATTAACACCATGCCGTTTACATTTCGGTTTACTGCTATTGCCAGCGATGCCGACAATGATCCGCTGGAATACCATTGGGATTTTGGGGATGGCACCAAAAAGACAGGTAATGCAACAGAAACTTTCTCTTACCCGGAAAATAAGGAGTACACAGTTAAGCTGACAGTCAGTGATAAAAACACCTCTCCCGTAGACGCCAGTATTGTTGTGGATACAAAAATAATCACAGTTCGCTGCGACCCCGAAAAAAGTTATCAAACAATAGAAGGCTTTGGTGGTTTCGGAGCACAAGATGTTTACTGGAGCAACGGCCCTTTTACCAGTGCGGAGTTTATCAACAGTTTAGTAAATGATCTTGGCGTTACCATCATTCGGGATGAGCTGCCTACCAGCTTTGAAATAAACAATGACAATAACGATCCATTCGTAACCGATCTTGCAAAATTTAATCTTGATATAAAAATTTCCGGTCATCACGAGCCATTAAAAGCAAGGTTGCAGTATTGGCGCGACTTGAAAGCAGCAGGAGTCAAAACATTTATTGCCTCTGTATGGAGTCCACCACCTTGGATGAAATATAACAACCAGTTAGGCAATGGGACTGATAACCAAAATTCTGCACCTCCATACAACAGTAGTCCTACATTAACAACCAATCAATTAAAAACTGATTTGTACGAAGAGTTTGCTGAAATGTGCGTTGCCTATATTAAAGTAATCAAGCGTGAAACCGGTATTGATCTTTATGCATTAAGCATTCAGAATGAGCCAAGATTTTCGCAATTTTATCAATCCTGTGTTTATAATGGTGTTGCATTGCGTGATCTATTGAAAGTAGTGGGCAAGAGATTTAAGGATGAAGGTCTTACTACCAAACTTTTTTTACCAGAAGATATTGGATGGCTGCAAGGTATTGAAGGTTTTGTAAAACCGGTGTTGGACGACCCTTCAACAAGACAATATGCAGATATAATAGCCGTACATGGCTATGATCTTGATGGCATCGCTGCTTCTTCTCCCAATGCGCAGACCTGGCAAACAATGTATGCATGGGGCGCATCGTATGGAAAGCCTCTGTGGATGACAGAAACCTCAGGCTTTGCCAATACTTACCAAGGCGCTATGTCTCTTGCCAAAGCAATATTCACTGCTGTCAAATTTGGAAATATCAGTGCCTGGACTTTCTGGACACTTAGTACGGGAAAGCTGGATGAATATTCATTAATGAGTTCCACGGGTGAAAAAAGTAAACGATATTATACTTCTAAAAATTTCTACAAATTCATCAGGCCGGGGTCTGTACGCATCGAAGCAGACTGTGATGAAGCCGCCAAGGTGTTTCCCCTGGCGTTTAAAAATGCAATGGCGTCTTCTAACACTTTAATATTAATCAACGATAATAAAGAAACCGCAAAAGCTGTACAAATTACATGGCCTGGATCAGCTAATGGCTATAATATGTATGTAACATCCGCAGGAGAAAATTGTAAAGACTATGGAATGAGAAATCCATCTGATATTATTTTATTACCGCCATACAGTGTTACTACGCTTTATAGCAAAAAATAGCTTCCTTAATTATCCGTCCTATAAACATTATTATCATTTATCAAGTTAGTTGCTTTCATAATAGTATCTCTCGTAAACTCATATGACCAATGCACAAGTCCCTTCTTCTTGTTGTTGCAATGCTGTCGATCAACATAAACAGCTCCGGCCAGTCAGCAGGCCTTCTAAACTGCCTTGCTAAACCGGTAAAAGAAGCAAAACCGCTGGACCAACTATATATTGTTAATGCCAATGGCAAATTCATAACGGTGACAGATGGAAGCGGGAAAGAATATTTTCGCGCTGCTGCTAAACCAACTGTCGATTTTCTCGTAAGTGGCAGTTTGGGTAAACATATTGTTTACCTGACAGACAATAGCGCTACAAAACACGAATTACTCTCTTTTGATGTTAGTACCGAGACTAATATTGACGATGGTGGCTATTACAGAGAAATGTTTCAGCTTTTTTACAAGGGTATGTTTGCTGATGCTGATGCAAAAAAAGGTACTTATCCTATCAGCTGGAATGGACAAAATTACCGGGTTATAGTTCCCTGGGTGCTGGATAATTTTCACACGATGAAAGGACTGCAATATTTCTTACCCAACGGAAAGGAACTGATTGATATTATGCGTCAGTCCCAACGGGAAGACGGGATGATCTATAGCTTTATCCAGTATATGCCTAACGCCGATTACTTCTTAACCCGAGATAAATTTTCCGGGTATAGTAAGAAGATTGGTGACAAGGTTTTTGTTCGTCAACCTACCGAAAATCATCCTGAATATGTTTATGTGAATACGATCTATGCCTGTTGGAAAAGTGATGGCGATGATGAATGGATGAAGAAAAATCTCAAATCCGGATCCATGGCACTTGATTATTGCCTGAAAGATCCGTCAAGATGGAGTAAAAGATTCGGTTTACTAAAACGGGTATATACCATCGACAGCTGGGATTTTGCAGTAGAAGATGAGTACATGCCTGATATCGGGATCACCAACAGCATGATCATCGACCCTGCTAAATCAAAATTTGGGGTTTTCTTTGGCGACAATACCGGTTACATCACAGCTTGCTATCAATTGTCGGAAATGTTTCAATATGTCGGCGATGCTGTAAGTACAACTGCCTGGAAAAAAAGAGGGGATGAGGTAAAAGCACGATTAGATAAACTGGCCTGGAACGGACAGTTTTTTACTCACTTTATTGATGAGGATTCAACGGTGGTACGTAAGCTGGGTGTTGATGAAAAATCTCAACTTGCACAATCAAACGCTTATTCATTAAATCGTGACATCAGTGTATCACAAAGTAAAGCCATCATTAAAAACTACATGGAACTTAAAAATAATTTACCCGTTGGCTCACCGGGGGAATGGTATGCAATTTACCCTCCTTTCCAAAAAGGTTTCGGTACGCATAACGACATCTGGCAATATATGAATGGAGGGGTTGGAGGTCATGTAGCTGGCGAACTTGCGCTTGGCGCCTATAAAAATGGGTATGAGATATATGGCACTGACATCCTGAACCGTTTGTTTGAACTGGGGAAAAAGTATGACGACAAAATATGGTTTGCGTACACCGGTTCAATTCCGCCACCCCCACCCCCTCCAGTATTTAAATCATTCGATATCTCTGCCTTTGCCAACATGGACATTACTAATACGTCCAATGGAACAACTATGCCATGGATGATGAGTAAAAAACCAGGTGATGATCTGCATACATTACCATTGGGAAAGCAAACATTAGCCGGGATAGACTTCAATATTATAGACCCTTCGCAAAACAACCGTAAATCAGTAGTTGCCATTTCAAGACAAAAAGGTTTTCCTGCTGCGGTAGAAATTCCCGTGAATGACATAGCAGGTTGCATTTATCTTTTACATACTTCGGCTAAAGCTGCTTCAGAAAATATTGTTGGCCAGGTTAAAATAAATTATGTAGATGGGAAAAAAGACCTTCAATATCTTGTTATGGAAAAGCATCTTACTTATTGGTGGTTTTCACAGTTAGAAACCGATCACTCTGGAATTGCATGGTACGGAAAGAATGGTGTAAGCGAAGGTGTGGGGCTGGGCTGGTGTGCGTTGAACAATCCTTTTCCGCATAAAAAAATAAAAAGTATAACTTTTGAAGCTCCGGAAAGCGATGGTATCTATACATTATTGGCATTGACCCTTGCTGACCGGCAACACTACGTTCCTGTAAAGCCAACTTCATTTGGCGGGCCCGACAACTGGGCAGCCTCAACAGCTATGGCTGCCCTTATAGAAGGATTGGCCGGTGTTACCAATAGTCATGACGCACGTGCGTATACTTCGGCAATTGTTTCTCCAAAATGGGTCACCACAAATACCGATAGTATTTCCGTATGTATCCGTTACGCTTCCTCAAATACTTATACCGCTTACAAATACTACCACAGCAAAACAAAAAAGCAGATAGAACTTTATATTACGGGCAGCGGCAAAAAAACAGAAATGCACTTATTATTACCATATGGTGCTGCTCATGCTTTTACCGTCACGAAAAATGATAAACCGTTAAAGTTCACCAACAGCCGGCAGGTGGAAGGGTCCGGGTATGTCAATTTTGACAACGATCCTTTATTGCCTGGTAGGATTGTAATCACTTATAAATAAGATAAACGAATCTTTAATGAAAATAATGCTTGTCACTCTTTTTGTTATAATAATTACGCTGATTAGTTACGCTCAGCAGCCGACAAGATTAATTGTACCGGCTGATGATATGGGAATAACCCATGCCACCAATCTGGCATGCATTGATGTATTTACAAAAGGAATTGCACGGTCGGTTGAAGTAATGGTACCGGCACCATGGTTTATCGAAGCGGTACAACTTTTGAATAAACATCCGGAATATGATGCAGGCATCCACCTGGTACTTAACAGTGAATGGAGTGAACTGAAATGGCGGCCGCTTACCTATGCAAAAAGTTTAACTGATTCTAATGGATATTTCTTTCCTACTCCATGGAAGGGTTCACCTGACTTTCCTTCGTTGCATGATCATCAGCCTGACTTCACTGAGGCAGAAAAAGAATTAAGAGCGCAGATTGTGATGGCCAAAAAGCATATTCCTCACTTGAGCCATATTTCAACCCACATGGGTTTTGAAGATTCACATCCGGAATTAAAAAAGATTGTTCAACACCTATCGGAAGAGTACCATCTTCAGATTACAAATAGATCGTCACTTGATAATTTTCCTGGTTCAGAAAAAATGAGTTCTTCAATTCCGGCAGAAAGAGAAAAAGCGCTTATTAACCAGTTGAGTAAACTGCAAAAAGGTAAAACCTATTTATTGATAACTCATCCCTGTTATAATACACCGGAAATGCAAACCATCTCCACTCCTACTTACAAAAATGTGGGAAGTGACAGGTTAGCGGATTTTTATATACTGACTAGTAAAAAAACTAAAAAAGCATTAAAGAAAAATAATATTGAAATTATCAGTATAAAACAATTCAGGCAATGAACTTTAGCTTTTCACCATATCTTATTACCCTTTTTTTTTCTTGCTTATCTCTTTCAGGCATAGCTCAGATACCTGTTTCAGGTAAAGTGGAAATGTATAATGGCAGGCCGGCTATATTCATCAATAATCAGCCAAATTATCCGATGATTTATTCGCTTACTGATGTACCCGGCGGAAGATGGAGCTGGGAAGAACTGCCTAAGTACAATATGCAGCGTTTCTGCAGCCAGGGTATAAAACTGATTCAGGTTGACCTGGCTTTTGATCATGTATGGAAAGAAGACGGAACCATCGATACAGATACTGCCCAAAAACAATTGCGCGGCGTGCTTGATATTTGCCCGGATGCAGCAATTTTTATCCGGTTTCACGTAAACCCACCCAAATGGTGGCAGCAAAAACATCCTGAAGAAAATACCGTTTATGCCGATACCATTCCAATGCGTGATATAAGCTGGGGTTTGCAGCGTATTATTGAAGATGATGAAGAAAACCCGACACGACATAGCCTGGCATCTGTAAAATGGAAAACTGAAGCCACTACCAAGCTTATTGAATTCCTGGATAAATTGAAAGTTTTGCCGGAAGCTAATGCATTAGCAGGCATCCAGGTTGCGGGTGGTGTGTATGGTGAATGGCATTACTGGGGTTTTATCAATAATGAACCAGATATAGGTATACCCATGCAAGTTTATTTCAGAAAATGGCTGAAAGAAAAATATAAAACAGATAACGCCTTACAATCTGCATGGAAGGAAAAAGGGGTAACATTAAGCTCAGCCGCTCTCCCTTCACTAGAAGAAAGAAAAAATACCACTGGAGGTATTTTCCGTGACCCGCAAAAAGAAAAAAAACTTGTTAATTACTATGAAGCCCAGCACCAGGTGATTGCGGAAGGTATCATCCATTTTTGCAAAGTGATCAAAGAAACCTGGCCGCGACCAATCATTACAGGCACTTTTTACGGCTATTTCTATTCGGTATTCGGTAGGGAAACGGCGGGGGGCCATCTGCAATTGCAACGGGTATTAAATTCACCTTATGTTGATTACCTCAGCGCACCGGGCACTTATTATCCTGAAGCAGTGGAAATGGGAGACCCCTACCGCTCCAGAAGCCTCATAAATTCAATTGGCCTGCACGGAAAATTATGGCTTGATGAAATGGATCAGCAAACACCATTAGTACCCTTGAAAGACAGCTCTTTTACATCAAGTTTAGAAAAAAGCATTGCCCAGGTAAGGAGAAACGTATTGTTTACATTTTGCAAAGGGCAGGGTTTATGGTTTTATGATTTTGGCCCTTCTGGTTTCAATGGCGGTAAACGTTTAAATGACCATGGCAGTTATGGATGGTGGGACGAACCTTCGCTTTCGAATGATATTGGTCGACTTAAATCACTTCTTGACAAACAGTTTAATCAGCCATATACAAATGA
Organism: Sphingobacteriales bacterium; assembly: GCA_031372815.1. Classification (GTDB taxonomy): domain Bacteria; phylum Bacteroidota; class Bacteroidia; order Chitinophagales; family Chitinophagaceae; genus Pollutibacter. Next base: position 5,849 of record JANMMA010000237.1, on the reverse strand, counting down.
TGCAGATGTATTACTTGTACATAGTACAGAAACATTTTATTATACTGGCAGCAACCGGAAAGATTCTTATATGGGACACTGGGCAAACAACTGGGTACCTGTTTCCATCTTCCGGAGCGGGGTAGTACATGATGTAATTGATGCAGATGACCTTGACAAAATAAATCCCGATCAATACAAAGCTATAGTGTTCATTAATACCTGGTTGCTTACTACAGCTCAGAAACACATTATACAAAGTAAACTTGCTAAAAAAGGCCGTCACCTGATATGGTTGTATGCACCGGGATATACAAACGGGATAACATTGCACAAGGAGTTCACAGAATCTCTTACCGGAATGAAACTTGCCCTGCTACCCCAAACTACATCCACATCTGTTTCCATTCTAAATGAAATAGTGAAAGATTATACATTTTCCATCTGGGGTAATACCGTCAATCCCTTATTCATTGTAGAGGATAAGGAAGCCATATCACTCGGAACAGTTAGCGGCACTTCGTACACTGCATTTGCCCGTAAAGATCAAAAAGATCATGTCTCTTGGTTTATCAATATCCCCCCGGCCAAAACAGAGTTGTGGCAATACATTTTTAATAAAGCAGGCGCTCATATATATGGCAACGTTGGTGATATTTTTTATAGCGGTGGCGGAATCTTATCAGTGCATTCTGCTAAAGGTGGAATACGTCCTATACGATTAAAGAATGGCAAGGTCGTAGAAATATCTACAGGCGCCAATGCTACTGTACTACTAAACGCTCAATCAGGAGAAGTCATTTTGAAATAATATATCAATGAAAGCAATGAAAAGGTATATCCAAACTGTATTTCTTCTAGTTATTGTTACAATAACTTCATATTCACAAGAAAACATCTACCCGTCGCCTGGTGGTCTAACCCCGTCAACAGATTATCGGGTATGGGTAAATGGAAAAGAAGTTTTTGTATACGCATCTCCTGTTCCTGCAGCCTACTGCAGTTTTGACATAAGTGGTCCCGTAACAATCACCATCAAAACGAGCCGCGACGTAAAATGGGTAGATGTACGACCACTATCGCAGAAAATCAAACCTACATTTAAAGACAGTACCATCAGCATTAGCATCAGCAAACCACTACAGCTAAGCGTTGAACTTAACGGAAGTATCAAAACGCCACTCTTCCTCTTTGCCAATTCCCCTGAAAAAAATAAACCTTCAAAAACAAATGGCGATATTATATTTTTCGAAGCAGGGAAAACTCATTATCCCGGCATCATAGAAATGAAGAGTAACCAGACATTATATATTGAGGGAGGCGCTATTGTAACGGGCGTGGTTAAAGCCACAAATGCAAAGAATATTCGTATCGCCGGTCACGGTATTTTGGACGGTAGTTTTAACCGGCTGTTCAATGATGAAATAATCAAAACTGGTGACACGGCAAATATCCATGCAAACAAAACCGGAAGTTATCAGCGCTTTATTGACCTCGATAACTGCGAAGATGTAAGCATTGAAGGCATTACTCTGCATAATAGCACCAGCTGGCAAATAGTACCAGTCAACTGCCGGAATGTACGTATCAGCAACATTAAAATAGTCAGCGACAATGCCAGCGATGATGGTATTGATGTTGTACACTCCCGAGAGGTAAAAATTGAAAATTCTTTTATAAGAACGAAAGATGATTGTGTTGTGTTGAAAGCCTACATGAAAAAGACTGAAAAACCAGGTATAGATAGTATTCTCGTTCAATCCCCCTCCACTTACAAAAAATACTCCACGAATGCTGTACAGGACGTGGAGGGGGTAATTGTCAGAAACTGTGTTTTCTGGAATGCACTCTGGGGTAATGCGCTCGAAATAGGATTTGAACTAAACGGGGCTGATGTGAAAAAAGTCCGCTTCACCGACTGTGATATTATTCATGTTGAAGCAGGAGCAGTATTGAGCATTCACAATGCAGGGCGATCAACCGTCAGTGATATTACGTTTGAAGATATAAGAATTGAAGATGCTAGACAGAAGTTATTTGATATCGCCATTTTCAGATCACAATATTCTGATGATGGTGTCGATGATCCTATTGAAAGAAGAAGACTATACCTTAATGGTGCATGGGACGGCGTACTGATGGTTCCGGCAGAAAAAAAGGAATATCATGCACAGTTCAGGGGCCAGGTGAGCAATATTATTTTCAAAGATATCAGCATTATGGATGGTCTTTTCCCATACTCTGTATTTTATGGCTTTGATGAGAAACACCTGGTACAGGATGTTCTGATAGAGAATTTATCGGTGCATAAGAGGAAAATCAGGTCAATAGAGGAAGCGAAACTCTATACAGAGCATGCAAGGAACATCACTGTAAAATAGTGAGGTGTTTGGTTTCATTTAGATTTTTGTTTTAAAATTAATGTATTGATGAGAAAATATTTGCCCATGCCGCTTTCGACAAAAAATTGCTGGTTTGCCGTGTTTTTTCTATTCAATTTGGCGCCCTGGTTGTACTGCAGTGCACAAGTTGTTTCCAAAAGCAACGTTGAAAAACTGATTTACCACAATATCAAAACTGATGCATCCGGCAAAATTATTCCCTGGTTTAATCAAGATCCTGGTAAGTCGTACAGCCATATTATTCAGCTTGTATGGAACTTCTGGGATACTATGCGTACCGATATCAATGGTATCCCCTACTATATGAACCACCAGGTGTGGCGTCCAGACCATAATGATCCGCGGGGCATTGGCGGCGACCAGTTTGCCATGGCTTTATCATCCTGGCGTTTGCTGTATGTATATACAGGCAATGAAAAGATAAAAGAGAACATGAAGTTTATCGCGGATTACTATTTAAGTCACGGACTCTCTTCTCCGGAATCTGTATGGCCTAATATACCATTCCCTTATAACACACTTGTTTACTCGGGCATATACGATGGAGATATGGTGATCGGTAAGGATTTCAGCCAGCCAGACAAGGCCGGATCATTCGGTATTGAGTTGATCGGTTTATATAAGATGACGTGCAGAGAACGTTATCCGCAAACTAGCGATAAACGCTATATACAGGCTGCCATTGCTATTGCCAATACACTGGCAAAACAATTAAAAGATGGGGATGAAAACAATTCACCCCTTCCTTTTAAAGTAAATGCCATGAGTGGTGAAATCGGCAAACTGAAAGACAATGCCGGAACTGGCAAGGATGAATCGTTTAGCAGTTACACCACCAACTGGAGTGGCACATTACTATTGTTTAAAGCATTGATAGAACTAAAGCAGGGTAATACGAACGAATACCAGGCCGCGTTTGACAAGATCATTGCATGGATGAAAAGATATCCTTTGCAAAATAATAAATGGGGGCCTTTCTTTGAAGATGTTCCCGGCTGGAGCGATACACAGATTAATGCAATAACCTTTGCGCAGTTTATGATGAATTACCCGCAGTATTTTCCAGAATGGAAAGTTCAGGTAAAGAATATTTTTGACTGGGTATATGAAAAACTTGGAAACGATAAATGGAAAAAATATGGAATAACTGTTGTGAATGAGCAAACCGCTTATCAGACACCTGGTAACAGCCATACTTCACGCCAGGCTTCTGCTGAATTGCAATACATGCGACTGACCGGCGATTGGTCAAGACTTGATCATGCCATCCGCCAGTTAAATTGGGCCACTTATATGGTGGATAGGGATGGAAAGAACCGCTATCCGCAGGACGAAAACTGGCTAACGGATGGTTACGGTGACTATGTTCGTCACTATCTGCGGGCAATGGAAGCCGCTCCGCAACTAGCACCGCATGGTGAAGTACATTTAATATCTTCCACTTCTGTTATTCAACAAGTGGGTTATCGAAATAATGTCAATAAATTTCTAGTACCTGATGTTAGTGGGGTAGACCTAAAAAGGGTGATACTCTACTACCGGGCATTTGATACAAATGGAACAGAACAGGTATGCATGCCAAAAAAACCCTTGGAAGTACGACTAAATAATAAGCTCATCTCAGAATTGAAGGAATTAAGCGGTGAAGGGTTTACCTGGAAAACATTGGCTAAAGGTGGTGTGTTAACCATCAGGCGTGAAAACGGAAACAATATTGTTATTCTTGAGTAAAAGAATGATAGGCCATGAATAAATTAACAGCATTTTTTTTTGTTTTCATGAATATTGCGTTGCAAAATGCCGCACAGATACAGTCGGTTAACCTTACTTGTGAATACCTTGTTAATCCAGTTGGGATTGACGTAGCCAATCCCCGACTGAGCTGGAATTTTATATCAACAGAACGAAACCAGTCTCAATTAGCTTATGAAATTATTGTAAGTAACAATATAAAAGATATTCAACAGGGCAAAGGCAATATATGGCAAACGGGTAAGATAGTATCTAATGAAAACCTGCATATTGAATATAAAGGAGAAGCACTAACATCCTTTACAAAAAACTATTGGAGGGTAAAAGTGTATGATAAAAAAGGGGTATCCTCCGGCTGGAGCAATATTGCATCATTTGAGACTGCCGTGCTGCAGCAAAATCATTGGACGGCGAAATGGATTGGTGATGGCAGTACACAATTTGAAAAAGATGAAAACTTTTATAAGGACGATCCCATGCCATTGCTACGAAAGAATTTTTTCGCCAATAAAAAAATTACTTCCGCAAGATTTTATGTATCAGGTCTTGGTTATTATGAAGCGTTTCTCAACAATATAAAAATCGGCAACCATGTTCTAGATCCTGGCTTCACTGCTTACCGTAAACAGGTGCCTTATGTAACATATGACATTACTTCATTGCTTAAAAAAGGGGAAAATATTATCGGTGTAATGATGGGCAACGGCTGGTACAATCCCCTACCCTTAAGACTATTCGGAAGATTTAATCTACGCAATGTTCAGCAAACGGGAAGGCCTTGCATAAAAGCTGAGATACATATCGGCTATGCGGACGGAACAAAGGAAATTATCACTACTGATCAAAGCTGGCAGACAGCGACAGGCCCTATACTTCGCAACAATGTGTATCTGGGTGAATTGTATGATGCAAGGAAGGAAAAATTATTTTCTACAAATAATGGCTGGAAAAATGCGATGGTTGTTGAGGGTCCGTCAGGAATGCTTTCCGCACAAATGCAGCCTCCAATCCGTATTACAAGAATCGTAAAGCCCATTAAAATTACTGAGGTTGGCAAGGATACATTCATAGTTGATATGGGACAAAACTTTGCAGGCGTAGCAAGGATAAAAGTAAAAGGAAAAGCAGGCACTGCTATTAGTTTGCGTTATGGTGAAGATATCTTTAAAGATGGCAGACTAAATTATCTTACCACCGTTGCAGGGCAGATTAAGGAGATTTGGCGTTTGAATGGCGGGCCAGGCGCACCCAAAACAGCATGGCAAAAAGATGAATACATTTTAAAAGGAGAAGGAACTGAAATATGGTCGCCTCGTTTTACTTTTCATGGCTTTAGATACATTGAGATAGCGGGCTGGCCCGGAACACCATCAGTAAATGATATCGAGGGCCTGCGTATGAATTCAGATGTTGAAGGCAGTGGAAGTTTCAGTTGTTCCTATGAACCTTTTAACCGTTTGCATAATGTGATTCAATGGACTTTCCTTAGTAATATTTTTAGTGTGCAATCGGATTGCCCGGCTCGGGAAAAGATGGGCTATGGCGGTGATATGGTAGCTACCGGGGTAGCGTTCCTGTACAATTATGATATGGCGCTTTTTTACACAAAAGCTGTCAATGATTTTGCCAATGATCAGCAACCTGATGGCGGTATAACTGAAATCGCTCCATACACTGGCATTGCCGATCGTGGGTACGGCGGTGAATCAGGCCCTT
>JANMMA010000222.1:0-6691 GCA_031372815.1 Sphingobacteriales bacterium | reverse complement strand
AGTACTTATACTTGTGATTGTTGCTACAATCAAGGCTAGTGAAAGTAAACTTTACAGGTATCCGTTCACGTTGAGGCTGATCAAGTAATTCGAATTACGGATTACGGATTTCGGATTGGCGGATTGGCGGATGAACGGATTGACGAATTAACGGATTAACGTTCTTAGGTTAAATCAAATCAACAGTATTTTCAAATACAATAGACTTATTAATTTCGCCAATTCGCCAATCCGACAATCCGCCAATTCGCCAATCCGACAATCCGCCAATCCGTAAATTATAACTCCCTAATCCAGATATTCCTGAAACTTGTGGGATTGCCATGATCCTGCAGTGAAATGGGTTCTTTGTTGCCGTGTTTTTTATATTCCGGCACTCCACGGTATTCTGTTCCACCCCATAGGGTAGTATTGTTTTGAACCAGGACGCCATTATGTAATACGGTTATACGTGCAGGTGATTGAACCCTGCCATCGGCATAAAACCTTGGAGCGAAGAAAATGATGTCATAGGTCTGCCATTCGCCAGGGGGTCTGCACGCATTAACTGATGGAGGGATTTGTTTATAAATACTTCCTGCCTGTCCATTGGAATAAGTACGGTTATTGTAATTATCCAGGATTTGCAGTTCGTACTTTCCCATCAGGAATATTCCGCTGTTTCCCCTTCCCTGGCTTTCTCCTTTTACTTCTGCAGGTGTGCGCCACTCAATATGCATCTGGCAGTCACCAAATCCCTGCTTGGTAGTAATTCCACCTGTACCGCCTTTTACGGTCATGGCACCATCCTGAATGGTCCATTGAATATCAGTTCCCTTGTCTGCCTTCCATGCGCTGAAATCTTTTCCATTGAAAAGTACTATGGCATCACTTGGTGCATCCACTGAGGTCTTACCTGGTGTAACCACAGGCACCACAGGTTCCCATACTTCGGAAAGTTGAGGATCACCTTTTTCTCTATCTGGCTTTGTTTGGGCTTGCGCTGTAAACGCTGATAATAAAAAAAGTACAAGCAATCGTTTCTGCATGAATCAGATTTTAGGAAGTTTATAATTGTTATGATATACCGGTGTGATCAATTGGTTTGCAGATGCGTCGGTGAATAATCCTTTGTTTTTATCCCAGGTCAGTTTCTTTCCAGTGCGGAAGGCGATATTTCCCATCTGGCAAACCGTAGCAACGGTAGCACCTGCCTGAATGGATGCATTGAGCTTATGGAAATCACGGCTCTTTACTACCTCAATAAAGTTTTTGGTGTTGTTGGCCAGGCCGTCGTCAGATTTTTTTACGGGTGTGACAGCTTCCATCCTTCCTTTTTCCGGTATCACTTCCCAACCGCCCCTGTCAAGAACAAGGGTCCCGTTATTGCCGATATAGGCGATGCCATGGTTCCTTCCATAATTACCTCCGTCAATCGCCTGTGCATGCTCCCAAAGCAGGATAAAATTTCCGAAGTCATATGTGGTTGCCAGCGTATCGGGTGTATCTCCGGCATCTTCCGGATAGGCCATTTTACCGCCACTAGCCATTACCGTTAGTGGGTCTTTCGCATTCATGCCCAGGAGTCCGTAATCGATTAGGTGCACTCCCCAGTCGGTCATCAATCCTCCGGCATAGTCCCAAAACCACCTGAAATTAAAATGAAACCTGTTGGGGTTGAATGGTCTTTTGGCTGCAGGTCCGAGCCACATATCATAATCGACACCTTGTGGTGCTGGTCCGTCTGGTTTTTTGGGAACATTTTGCATCCATCCCTGGTATGCCCAGGTTTTCACCATCCTGATGTTGCCAAGTTTTCCTGTTTTGATGAAATCCATGGCAGACTGAAAATGGGCGTTGCTGCGTTGCCATTGACCGCATTGTACGGCGCGTTTGTATTTTTCCTGTGCTGCCACCATAAGCCTGCATTCTGCAATGGAATTGCCGATGGGTTTTTCTACATAAACGTCTTTACCCATGGCACAGGCTTCAACGTCTATAAGGCAATGCCAGTGGTCCGGAGTACCAATGATGACTACGTCTACGTTTTTGTCGTTCAGTAATTTGCGGTAGTCGCTGTATTGGGTGGGTTTCATTTTGAAACCTGTGTCCAGGTCGGCGGCTCTTTTGGCAAGTACACTTGCGTCAACGTCACATATCGCCGTGCATACGGTTTCCGGATTGGCTTTGAGCATGGCGTTGAGGTCAGACCATCCCATACCATTGATGCCAATTGCACCCACACCAATTTTATCGCCCGGTGCGATCCTTTTTTTGATCATGGCAAATGAATCTTCAGGAAGCCCGGTAAGAATACTGAATCCGGCAGTAAGTGCGGCTGTTTTTCGGAGAAAAATTCTACGTGATGAATTCATAACAGGCAATGTTGTTTCGTCAAATTACAACCTTTCTTAATGTCAGACGCAAAGTCCAAAACTTATTTCCGGTGATATCCGAATAAGGAAACGGAAGCGCTATTTCTTGTATTGAATATTATTCTGGAGTGTTTTATTTAGCTGACTTTCATCGAACAGGTTGAGGACCAGTGTCAGCGTTTTACCATCTTCAGATAATGTGGACAGTTTATTGGAATAGCTGCTTACTTTTCCGGGGAGATGATAAATGCTAGTGTATTTCATATCGCCCATCATCCCTTTCATCATAGTCATGGCCATGGCAACTGAATCGTTGTCCGCGGGTGCATTCATCCCTTTCATCATGTCGTTCATGCCTGACAGGGATGTATCGTTACACGCAAAACGGCCGGGTGAAAAACTAAAAAAGTCACCCTTTGCTACCACACTGTCTTTTTTGTTCTTTCTTTTCATTGCCTCGTTGAGTGCACTGATGTCTTTGAAATTAAAAGAGACCACATATGTGTTTTCATCTTTCTTTTCTTTTTTTACATCAGTAATGCCTGGAATGCCGCTGAAATCTCCAAGCATGTCTGATATAGAATCCAGTTTAGACATATCCATGTCTTTCGACACCGAACTGTCTGGTGCGAAGGCTTTAACCATTTCGAGCATTTCTTTCATCTTAGAAACATCGAGTGTTGACACATATCTGCCCGAGCCGTTCTTTTCCAGGAAAATCTCTTCCGTAATATTCAGGCATCCTGTGAGTAAGAGGCAAAGGCAGGCGACAGCGATCAGGTTCTTTTTCATGGCGTAAAGTTACTACAGAAAAGGCCATCAGTAAATCACTACTGATGGCCTTTCAAATATTATCGGTCAGGGATTACCAGCCTTGTTTAGCAACGCCGTTTTTAATGGCTTCGAGTGCTTTTGCTTCGCCTAAAAGCGCAGTCAGTTTATTGCCTTTACCATCATTGCCCTGTGCCATATAACCGCCTTTTGCAGTTCGTGTAACAACAGCGTCATGAATGGGAACATTTTTTTCTTTCGTTTTTACATTGTAAGCCGTGAGGAAATTTTTTGTGTCTGCCATAAGAATTGTTTTTTGTAATAAAATTAAATGTCAAGGTTAGCATATCGTGCGTGTGATTCAATGAATTCCCTGCGTGGTGCAACTTCATCGCCCATCAGCATACTGAAGATCCGGTCTGCTTCTGCGGCGCTTTCTATGGTCACCTTTTTCAGTGTTCTTGTAGCCGGATTCATAGTTGTTTCCCATAACTGGGAAGCATTCATCTCTCCTAGGCCTTTATATCGTTGAACGTTCACGCTGTCTTCTTTACCGTGTGCAAATTTTTCCACCAGGGCACGTCTGTGGTCTTCATTCCAGGCATAGGCCTGTTCCTTCCCTTTTTTCACCAGGTAAAGGGGCGGTTGTGCAATATACACATAACCCTGCTCCACCATTGCCTTCATATACCTGAAGATAAAGGTAAGGATTAGGGTGGCAATATGGCTGCCGTCTATGTCGGCATCCGTCATAATGATGAGCTTGTGATACCGTAGTTTACTCGTGTCTAAAGCCTTGGGATCTTCCACCGTGCCAATTTTGACGCCCAGTGCGGTAAACATGTTGCGTATCTCCTCATTGTCATAGATCCGGTGTTCCATGGCTTTTTCCACGTTCAGGATTTTTCCCCTTAACGGAAGAATGGCCTGGTAGTTCCTGTCGCGCCCCTGTTTGGCTGTGCCACCAGCTGAATCACCCTCAACCAGGAAGAGTTCGCATTTTTTAGGGTCACGCTCGGAGCAGTCAGACAATTTACCCGGCAATCCACCACCTGTTAATACCGTTTTCCGCTGCACCAGTTCCCTTGCCTTACGGGCGGCTGCACGTGCCTGTGCTGCCAGGATAACTTTATTGATAATGTTACGGGCCTCTTTAGGATTTTCTTCCAGGTAAGCGATCAATACTTTGGAAACCGTATTATCCACGATTCCGATCACTTCAGAGTTACCCAGTTTTGTTTTTGTTTGTCCCTCAAATTGCGGTTCCGGAACTTTAATGGAAATGATGGCACTTAATCCTTCGCGGAAATCATCGCCTTCGACTTCCACTTTTGATTTTTCAAAATAACCTTCTTTCTTACCATAATTCTGGAATACCCTGGTGATTGCCCTGCGAAATCCCGCAACGTGCGTACCTCCTTCAATGGTATTGATGTTATTGACGTAAGAAAAAATATGTTCGCTGTACGAGTCGCTATAATTGAGCGCCACATCCACCATTACATTAGTCTCGGGGTCATGTCCTTCCATGAATATGACCTTGGGTATGATGGAATTCCTTTTGGCGCTGGCATCCAGCATTTCCACAAACTCCACGATACCGCCTTCGCTATAAAATTCCTTAACATAGATGTCTCCGTTATCGTCTTTTTCGCGCAGATCGGTAAGGGTAATCCGTATCTTACGATTGAGGTAGGATAGTTCCCTTAACCGGCTTTCCAGGATCTCCTTATTATAGACGAGGGAGGTGAATATCTGGGCATCGGGCCAGAAATGAACTTCTGTTCCGGTAAGATCGGAAACACCTTTTTCCCTTACAGGATATTTTGGTGCACCTCTTTCATATTCCTGCTCAAAGATTTTTCCTTCGCGATAAACAGTCACATGAAGCGTACTGCTAAGTGCATTGACGCAACTCACGCCTACGCCATGCAAACCGCCGGAAACCTTATAAGTGTTCTTGTCAAACTTACCTCCTGCATGAAGTACGGTCATGACAACCTCCAGTGCACTTTTCTTCTCCTTGGAATGAATGCCCGTGGGAATCCCGCGACCATCGTCCCTTACGGAAACAGAATTGTCTTCATGAATGGTGACCTGGATAGTTTTGCAATATCCGGCTAATGCTTCATCTATAGAATTATCAACAACTTCATACACGAGGTGATGTAAGCCCTTGACACCGATATCTCCAATGTACATCGCAGGACGTTTCCGTACTGCCTCCAGACCCTCAAGGACTTGGATACTTTCTGCGCCATAACCATTGGAAACCGGGGATAAAATCTCTTTACTTTCTGTAGTCATATTTTCACTAAAAACCGATAGAAGATTCTGGCAATTTGTATTCGTGCAAAACTAACGAAAAACAGCCGTATGGGCAAGGAAATCACGGGGGTCACGGCATATGTTGACAACTTCGGGAAACCCTGAAAAAGCATATCTTTGCCACTAATGTCTGGTTTTTACGATATATTGACTTTAGCCCACAAACAGCCTATTATGGAGGGTGAACTGGAACTGCTTTCCGAAAAGGAAAAGCAGATCCCGGGTACCTGGAAATATTCCATTCGCCGGTACCGGAGACATCCCCAGTGGAATGCCGAAGACACCGGCATGTTTGTATATCATGTGCAGGAAAATGAGCCTTCGAAGAACTATATGGAACTTCGGTTTTGCGTACTCGGAAATGCCTATTGCAAGGATAAGCGAATGGATTGCGACAATTGCCGTATCAGCGGCACACCCCATTGTGAACACAAAGTTCCATCAGTAGACGTCCTTAATTTCCGGTTCGAGCATGCACACCTTTCCCAGTTTGTAAAAGGGATGAAAACGGTCACCAAAACTGATGATGTCCTCAATTTCCGTCATACTGCTTCTTTTTCCCGGGCCTTACCGCTTTGTGGTCGGACAAGGCTTACTTTAGAAGCCCTGTTAAACCATAATTATACCGACAGCCTGGAGAATATTTTCATTAATGCCCAAACACAGATTTTGCTACTCTATAGCATGGAGTGTATGTCGGGTGAAAAGAGTGAAGACCTCATCGCCTGCAAATTCCTGAACAATGATGCCGACCGGGAGAAGATCACCCGCGCAAGGGAAATCTTAATTCAGCATATCGGTGATCCGATCACCATCAAGGAACTCAGCCGCAAAGTGGCGATCAATGAATGCTACCTTAAAAAAGGGTTTAAGGAGATGTTCGGTACCACCATTTTTGATTTCTACCAAAACCAGCGTATGGAACACGCAAGGTTCCTGTTATACGAAAAAGGACTTAGCGTTTCCGAAGTTTCTGCATTGCTTGGTTACTCATCCATCTCCCATTTTTCCACAGCCTTTAAAAAACACACCGGCATCAAGCCGTGTGAGTTATTGATAAGATAAGATTGCGGATTGACGGATTGACGGATTTGCGGATTGGCGGATTGGCGAATTGTTTTATAACTTGGCTTTTCGATAAAGCTTTTTCGTGATGTACAATCGCTGAGCAGTTCATGTTTCTTTCCTCATTTCGACAACGCATTTTCGCATCTCGTAACTACATTCAACACGGTGAT
>JANMMA010000213.1:0-14614 GCA_031372815.1 Sphingobacteriales bacterium | reverse complement strand
GATCATGCCGGTGCCGTGCTTGAACGCGTTCTCCACAAAGGGTATCAGCAACATGGGTTCAATTTCAAGGTAAGCATCACCAGGGTCCATGTCGCACTGGATCTCAATGGCATTTCCAAAGCGTTGCTGCTGCAGGTCTATGTAACTCTGCAGGTATTCAACCTCTTTTTTTAACGGCACTTTTTCGTCCGTTTCATATAACATATAGCGTAGAAGCGAAGATAATTTTATGAGTGATGGTTCAAGCAGATCAGATTTCTTACGCGCTAACGCTACCATGTTGTTGAGCACGTTGAACATAAAGTGAGGACTGACCTGAGAACGAAGAAATGACAATTCCGTCTTTAGATTTTCATTCACTTTATCTTTCTCACGCCGCTCCATCCTGATCCTGTCTATAACAAGTCGGTAGGCAGTGCTGGAAGCAAGCACAAAAAGAACAGGAAACAGGTTAAAGAAAAAGTAATTTCTCACCTTATAAGTACCCCCAGTCAGAAAGATGGAAAAACTCATAAAATCAATCACCACCAGGATAGAAATTACCAGCATAATCGTAACAATGAATGCCCATGGATTTTTACGGTAATATAATTTTGGTGTGAGGTAATTTGCATTTACGTAAAAAAGGACTACCCATAGCAGCCTGCTGATAGCGGTCAGATAAATGATACCGCTACGATTGTGTTCTGAAAATTTTGGATCAGGGGTATCAAAAGAGGGCCTGGTCAAAAAAGGAAGTGTAAGTAAAATGGCCCAGCAAAGTATATGAATAAATATGGTGAACCATTTTCTGGATTGAATGCTGGTGGACATAGCTACAAAGTAAACGTATAGTTGGCAGAAAGGATAGTAGGGAGACTGTTTTGCGATGAATCCCGAAATGTCAAAGACGAAAAGGGGATTTCATTGGATTTTATCTTGGTTTTGTCGCAAGATTTTCTCCCGCTTCGCAACAATCTTTAGCTTTCCGGTATAAATAACAGATCATGCATAGCAGAAGAAAATTCCTCCTACAAACCGCATCAACTGCAATAGGTACCATGCTGGTTCCTGATGCTGTGAAAGCAGCTTTCTGGACCAAAAAACCACTTCCCGGTTATGGATTACAGCTTTTCACATTGTTTCCCAAATTTGACGATGACGTCACCGGTAACCTTAAGAAGATTGCCGACATCGGCTACAAAGAAATTGAATCTGCATTCAGCCGTAAAGGCGGCTATTATGGATTGACAGCTAAAGAATTTGCAAAGCAAGTCACTGATGCCGGACTTCATTGGCGTTCACATCATGTGTTAGGCGCCCAGTTTCGGATGCCTAAGGGGATGAAACCTATGACAGGAGCTGACGGTAAGCCGATGAGCATTCCGCCTATGAAAAATCTTACAGAAAACTTCCAGGAACTGGTTGATACCACTGCGGAAGGTGGTGTGCAATACATGGTATGTGCTAATATTCCTATTGAAACAGCAGATGAAATAAAAAAAGCCGCGGAAGTATTTACCAACACGGGCGAGGCTTGTAAAAAAGCCGGGCTTGAATTTGCTTATCATAACCACGTGACAGAATTTGATATGGTCGACGGCATTCAGCCATTTGAATATATCCTTTCCAACACTGATAAACATCTGGTGAAAATGGAACTCGATCTGGGCTGGGCTGCAAAAGCGAAACAAGATCCCGTTGCGCTGTTTAAAAAATATCCCGGCAGGTTCCCATTGTGGCATCTAAAAGACTTTACGGCGGATTTCAATACCATTACTGAGGTGGGCGCAGGAACCGTAGATTTCAAACGCGTATTCGGCCATGCTAAAGAATCCGGAATGAAATATTTTTTTCTTGAACAGGATGGTGCACCTGACCCATATGTCAATATTCGAAATAGCTACAACAATCTTAAAAAGCTAATAGGATAACGATAGTGGCAATATTGATTTGAATTTACGAACAGGGCTCATGCCCTGTTTTTTGCTAACACCATCAGGGAATACCCGCCAATAGTTTTCGACGCAAATTTTTTGCTCACCATGAACAACATACTTCTGATGCCATGGGTAATTTTTTGTTTGATGGAAGTATGGGTATAAGTAGGCGGTGTGTACATCTTATCAATGATAGTGAAACCCTGATCTGTCAACATTTGTAAAGTGAATTCTTCTGTAAAATGGTGGATATGCCCAACCCTCTCTTTTGATTCAATGAGCATTTTTTCACGAAACAGTGACCACACGGACATGTCGAGCGGAATATGGAAGACTGTATAGGCAGACTTATCGCGTATACCGTCAAGAAAACCAAAGTAATCCGGGATATGTTCAATCACATCTATAACCAGCATCAGATCTACATAAAGCTTAGCGGCGGTAATATCTCCATTTTCAAAAATGATCTGATTGGTTTGTTTTTTTATGGCAATGGAGATTGCATCACGGGAAATATCGTAGCCAAAAAACTTTTCTGCCTGGGGGAATAAGTGTTGTAACTGAACGAGTATCTCCCCGCTCCCACAGCCGGCTTCAGCCACTGTATTGAAGGCAATTCCATTTTTTTTTAACAGCATTGAAATAGCTTCCGATTTCATGGACGCATCCTCTTCTCCCCAGGAGGGGTTATTGCGGAGGTAGGTTTTATCATTATAAATATCTGCCATTTCGATGGGGTAAATATACATGCTTAGGTAAAACAATATTGGCCAGTAACAGGAGACTGTCAACCTTTTCCCGCAATATATAAATAACGTATTATGGCCAATGTTATTGAACCTTTTTTCATCATGGTTGCGTTAAATGACTCGAAATGTAATCTTTATAAATTAATATTTGGGTAATCTATAAGGAATTAAACCCATCAGGCATAGAAGTGAATACAGTTTACAATATGGAACAAAATGGGCTTTAAATAACGTAAAGTCGGATACACATTATGTAATATTGTCTTTGTTTTCCATCCATAGTTTGAAATCTTGTACTATCAACGCCCTTATGGCAACATTAAGGTAAAAGAGACCATTAAAGATGGAAAGACTATCTATACAAATTAATAATAATGAAGACTTTAGTTTTTAAAAAAGAATTCTTAGTGTGTTTTTTCATGCTTACCTGCAGCTTACTAAAAGCTCAGCATGAAGCAACGGAAGAAAAAGAAAGCTTAAAAAATAGTCATCAGTTGACCTTGGCGCTCGGACATACACTTGTTGCGGAAGGCGTTCAGGGCGGCAAAAAACAATGGCTGCCTTTAGCATCCTGGTCCTTAAACTATGCTTACTGGATTTCGGACAGATGGGCTATTGGCCTGGAAAACGATTGGGTTTTGGAAAGCTTCATTATTGAAGATCCGGAGGGCGAACTTATCGAAAGAAAAAACCCTATTTCTGTGGTACCTGTAGGTATCTATAAGCCAGGTAAACATTGGAGTTATATAGGAGGTGTTGGTGTTGAATTTGCCAAAGAACAAAATATTATGCTGACACGCATTGGTATTGAATATGGCGTTCACCTGCCTAAGCATTGGGAAGTGGGTGTATCAGTATTATGGGACGGCAAATGGAACTATTACAATTCCTGGGGTGTTGGATTTACAGTAAGTAAATTATGGTCCAAAAAACATCGTCAGTAAACAAAGCAGTTGGACTTAGTACTGATTACTTTCGTGTACCAAATACCGCCATCGTATCGGCAAAGTACAGTCGCATGAATATGTGAAATATTATTAGCGGGAAACGTCTTAAGAAATAGTGCTAACCACGGCAGACCAATAATACTAGAGGATATCCCGTGTAGATGGACCGGGAACAGTTAAAAAATATACCGCTATTCCCAATGCAAGGATTCCCGTAGTAAGAAATGCAATGGGAGGACCGAAACGAAACCATACAAGCCCGGTTACAGAACTTGCAAGCATTGTACATATGCTTTGCCATCCGGTATAAGTACCAATAGCGGTAGCCGTATCTTTTCTGTCCGCTATTTTTGCAATCCAGGCTTTTGATATACCTTCTGTTGCTGCAGCATATACACCATACAGAAAAAAAATCAGGAAAAAAACATAGGTATTTGTATTGACAGACATACCGATATAAACTAATGAATATACCAGCAGACCAAAGATGAATATCTTCTTTAATCCGAAATTATCTGCGAGTATACCAGCAGGGAAAGCAAAAAAAGCGAATATAAGATTGTAGAAAATGTACACTCCAATGACCCATGTATCATCCAGGCCCGACTGCTTTGCTTTTAATAATAGAAATACGTCCGAGCTATTGATCAGCGTAAACAACAACAATCCTGCAACAAGTTTTCGATACCCTGGACCAGCTTGTTTCCAATAAGGAAGAAAAGCGAAAAAAGATATTGTTTTTTTATCGTTGGCGTGTTGAGGTTTTTTTTCTTTCAAAACTAAGGTGGCAATGATCGCAAGCACTCCGGGCACAAATGCGATAAAAAAAAGTGTTCTATACTCACCGGGATTATAGTACAAAAAAACCAGTGCGAATAGCGGTCCAATTACTGCACCTAAAGTATCCATCGATCTGTGGAAACCAAAAACTTTCGCCTTTACGTTTGAAGGTGCTTCATCAGACAATAATGCATCCCTTGCTCCTGTCCTTATTCCCTTTCCCAGCCTGTCAATTGCCCTGGATAAAAATATCCACGCCGGGTAGGTAAATAACGCCATCATAGGTTTAGAGACCGCACTAAATGCATATCCGGCCTGGATAAAAGGAACGCGCGACTGCCGTTGGTCAGACAGTTTTCCAAAATAACCTTTGCTTAAGCCTGCAGCTGCTTCAGCAAAGCCTTCCAGGATGCCGATGATCACTATGGAAAATCCGATGGACTGCAGGTAAACGGGCATCACCGGATACAACATCTCGCTTGCTATGTCGGTCAGCAAACTGACCAGTGAAAGTATCCATATCGTCCTTGTGATGTACTTCAAATCTGTGAATGAATCTAGATAATATCAGGCATACTTGTGTTATGTAGAAAAAAGTACACGTTAGAGAATTGCTTTGTTCACATTATCGGCACCACAAGGGTGAATTATTAAACCGGTAGTGTGGAACAGGTATTTATAATGTTCGCTGTAGTCAATTTTCAGGAATCCCTCAAATTAAAACCATGGATAGCATTAACCACAATCAGACAGAAGATAATGTGTTAGACCTCGCGGGCCACGAAGCCGCACAAAAGATTAAAGAACTTTGTGAGAAAGCAAAGAATTGTTTCTTCTGCACAGGAATAACCCATTCCGCCGAATTCAATACCAGGCCTATGTCTGTTCAGAAAATTGACGATGATGGAACAATATATTTTCTCAGTTCAAAAGATAGTCATAAAAACGAGGAAATAATAGCTGACTCTTATGTGCAACTTCTTTTCCAGGCATCTACTTACTCGGGCTTTGTAAGTTTATACGGTAGGGCTATTATTCTTACCGATAAAAATATCATCAGTGACCTTTGGGATCCCCTTCTGAAAACTTGGTTTACAGAAGGTATTGATGATCCAAGAATTTCTGTGATTCAATTCACTCCCGAAACAGGATATTATTGGGAAACTAAGCACGGACAAATTGTTGCTTTTGCCAAACAGGTTACTGGAGCATTACTAGGGAAAACCATGGATGACTCTGTTGAAGGCAGCTTGGAGCCATAAAAGCAAGCCCAGAAGATCCCCCTCACTTAATGGTCAACGTTAGTAATAAAAATCGAATATAAATGTCGGTTTTTAATTAAATTGATTACCATTGCAGCAACCTCCAAAAACTGCTAATGAAATCAGCTAACTATTTATCTAACCTGACGCCACTCAGGGGCATTGCGGCTATCCTCACCGTTATCTTTCATGTTGATCTATTTCTTGGGGGAGTTTTGGTTCCCTTTTCCTTCTCCGCTCTACTAACCAGGATGTATCTGATGGTGGATTTCTTTTTTATTCTCAGCGGTTTTATCTTATGCCATGTGTACGGGAAATATTTTGCTGAATCAGTATCCGGTAAAGAATTCAGAAAATTCTCCATTGCCAGGTTTGCCCGTGTTTACCCCTTACATATCCTCACGTTGGCATTCATGGTACTTTTATATGCAATATCTGCAAGGCTGAAAATTCCGGCAAACGATATTATGCAGGTGGAGAACAATGGTTATTCCCTGTTGACCAATATATTTTTATTGCATTCGATGAATTTCCACCCCTGGTTTTCCTGGGTCCATGCATCCTGGTCGATCAGTACGGAATGGTGGGCATATATGCTATTCCCATTTCTCGTAAAACCGTTTACGAGGCTAAGCCTGAAGGGAAAGGGAATGGTCGCATTGTTGTGTTTTGCCGGATATTTTGCTATTGCTTATTTCATCACCCCTTACGTACCATTTCCAAAATCTTTCGGGTGGCCAACGGATGGTCCAATTGTTCGCACTTCAGTAAACGTTGCGTACCAGTTTGGATATCTGCGTTGTTTATGCGGCTTTATATTGGGAATGATGTTATACTACGGGTACATAGAAAACTGGGGACGGAAATTTTTGTCTAACGGCTATGTAATGATTGTTTTGGCTACAGGTATGTTATTGACCATGCACTTTTTTGTAACGGATGTCTTGATCATTGCCTTTTTTCCATTGATACTACTTTGCGGTGCTTATGGCAGCGAAGGAATCGATCGATTTTTTGGAATGAAGCCCTTACAGAAACTGGGCGACTGGTCTTTTTCTATCTACCTGGTACACCAGCCACTGATTATGCTGGTACTAAATATTTTCTTATACCTCAACCCGGTTAATCCAAAAGATCCGGCTGCTAACGCGCCAGTTTCTACGTTTACGGGATGGATCATTTGCCTTGCATTCATTGCTTTGGTACTTGGTGTATCATATCTTTCTTACCGGTTCTGGGAGGTTCCCGCCAGGAAATGGATCAATTCAAAATCTCGTAAAAAAGAACCTGCACCAGTACTCGCAAGCTGAGGTCATTTTGTGTTACAAATAAATACCAATCACTTCTCGCGATTCGCTCCTGGTAGAAATTCTTCTACATGCTGTGGACGAATAATTTCTGTAAGCATAACATTGAGTTAATCATAGATCTCCTTTTTTACTCTACTTTGCCGGGTAAAAGTAGCTTTATATGAAATATTTTCTGCTGTTTTCATTCCTGGTTTTCAATCTGCTCGATTCCAACGCACAGGATAAAGATCAGAAACTCATTATCATTACTACGGATGGCTTTCGTTGGCAGGAAGTGTTTGGAGGAATGGATGAACAGATCGCTGCGAACAAGGCTTTCAATCAAAATGACAGTGCGGACCTAATTGTTCGCTACCAGGATAATACTGCTGAAGCAAAGAGAAAAAAACTTCTTCCTTTCATCTGGGGTACGATGGCCACTGAAGGACAGCTCTATGGCAACAGGAAATATGGCAACAAGGTTAATAATGCCAATCCATACTGGTTTTCTTATCCGGGCTATAGTGAGATACTCACCGGTAATGTTGATACCCTGATTAATTCAAATGAATACAAACCCAACCCTCATACGAGCGTTTTGGAATTTTATAATAAACTGCCGGCTTACAAAGGCCGGGTGGCCGCATTTGGCGCATGGGATGCTTTTGACCGTATCCTGAATGAAAAGCGTGCAGGCTTTCCCGTGATCAATGGATTTGATGATAACAGTATTGTATCTACTGATCCTCAAATGAAATTGCTCAACACCATGGTTCAAAATTCTTATCGGCCGTTTGGAAACGTGGAGTGCCTCGATGTCTTCACGCATTACCAGGCGTTCCATTATCTGACCACAAAAAAACCTAAGGTGCTGTATATTTCTTATGGAGAAACGGATGAGTTTGCGCATCATGGTGATTACAAATTTTACCTGGACGCTGCACACCAATTTGATAAATGGGTGGGCGAAATATGGAACTGGGTACAATCGAACCCCGACTATAAAAACAAGACTACCCTGCTCATCACTACAGACCATGGAAGGGGCGACATTAAAAAAGATGAGTGGACCTCACACGGAACTGAGATTCAGGATGCGTCAGAAATCTGGTTCGGTGTGATAGGCCCGAAAGTAAAACCACTGGGCGAAATGAAAACCAACCAGCAGGTATACCAGGAACAACTTGCCCAGACAGCAGCATCGCTTACCGGGCAAACCTTTAGTTGTGAACATCGTGTTGCACCCGCCGCACCTATAGTAAAAAAATAAGGTATTCCTTTCCCGTTTTCTGAAAGGATCAACGAAAATATTCTTTCCAGTAGAAATGGTCAGCTAATGCCGTGCCTGGTTTTCCTTTTGAATAAATAAAGAAATCTGTTCACCCACCCCATCCATGCGGGTACAGCCGCCATGGCCTTCGTGGTTTCTTCTTCCCCATTGATCTGTTTGTCCGTTGTTGTACTGTACATATCCATCATGATCTTTCGCACAGATTTTTCCACCATACCCCTGAAAGGTATGCGGGCCATAAGTGAATATATTGCTGCATTTCCTTTCGCGATCTCTTTTGGATTGGACACCGCATAATGATATGCTTCACGCAAATCTGATAGGTATTGATCAATGACACCAACGTTCGTTGGAAGGACGGTCATGTGTATGCAATCAGGCATTTGCTGTCGATCGATAAGCCAACCCTTTTCCTGCATACGATCCGCAATGACAAAGATATCGGGCTTTTTATTGGTGGTTGTATAGGCTATAAGATTCATACAGGGCTTACCAACTATAGTTATACCAGGAATGGACGTTAAACCTGAGTGAAGTTTTTTAACCCCATCCATCATTTTAGATGCCAGTTCGATGTATCCCTTTTCTCCGAGGTGTTTCATTGAGGCCCATGCAGCTGCAATTGGTCCGCCTGATCGTGTACCCATCAATGTTGGTGAAATGTATATTCCACCGGGGAAATCTGTTGTAATTAGAAACTGGTGCTGCATGTAAGCCATGGAACAGTACGTAAGAACAGATGCACCTTTCGCACCAAATCCAAATTTGTGCACATCTGCTGAAATAGACGTGACACCTGGTACACGGTAATCCCATGGAAGCATTTGATAACCTAGTTTTTCCACCCAGGGGAGCATAAATCCGCCGATACAGGCATCAACATGAAAAGGCATCTTATGTCTTTGGGCAATAGCTGAAATTTCTTCAATAGGATCCAACGTTCCGCTGGGGTAACTCGGCGCAGATGCTACGATCAGTATGGTATTCCGATTAATGAGTTGTTCAATGGCAGTCGGAATGACCATCCTGTTGATGTCAACAGGTGCCTTTTTCAAGGTTAGACCAAACAAGATGGCTGCTTTGTCAAAAGCGGGATGTACGGTTATCGGCACTACCACTTCAGGGGAACTTATGTGCGACCTGTGCTCCTTTGCCCATTCTCGGTAGCAAAACATCGACAATAATATACTTTCTGTTCCACCGCTGGTCATTAGGCCGACCGTGCTATTGTTTCCATGAAGCATCTGAGCGGTCATCTGTACTACGTCCTGCTCCATTTTCTGAAGGCTTTGGAAGGCAAAAGGATTCAGGAAGTTGCTTCCAAACATTTCGTTGCTTGCAGATTTCAATAATGCATCATGCTCTTCACCAGCATAATAAACCAGGCTCCACACCCTGCCTTCTTTCCACCGTACATCGTGCTGTTTCATTTCACAGATCTGCTGAAGGATATGGTCGGGATCTTCTCCCACCTCAGGAATGCTTTTGGAAGTTTTATCAGTTGTCATTTCCTAAATTTACTCATAACTAGTATTCTATCTGGCAAATACTACAAAAGAAACTCCGCCGTTTCAATTTTCCGTAGTACTCTTTTACCCTTAATGAATTCAATTGTGGGTACTTTGTTCCCCTTAGGTTAACTTAACCTTGTTTCTTATGGTATAGAATTTTATAACATGTATTTATAAAATCAATGCCGGGGTGGGCTTGTCCAAAATTTCAAAATAAAACATATGAAAATTGCCACTTACAATGTCAATGGAATAAATGGCCGCCTGCCGGTGTTATTGAAATGGCTTGAAGAAACTCAACCGGACGTCGCATGCCTGCAGGAGTTAAAAGCACCCGACGAAAAATTTCCCCTGGAAGCGATCAATACTGCTGGATATAATGCAATTTGGCACGGACAAAAAAGCTGGAATGGTGTGGCAATTCTGTCAAAACATGTTATAAAGGAAACCCGGCGCGGTCTGCCTGGCGACCCGGAAGATGTGCACAGTCGATATATTGAAGCAATTGTAAACAATATCACTATTGGTTGTTTGTATCTTCCGAATGGGAATCCATATCCGGGGCCTAAGTTTGAATACAAGCTGAAATGGTTTGAGAGATTTGGTAATCATGCTAAGAAATTAATTAAACTAGAAACGCCAGTGATCCTTACAGGAGATTATAACGTGATGCCTACAGAACTTGACGTATATAAACCTGAACGTTGGGTGAATGATGCCCTGTTCCGTATAGAAGTCAGGGAAGCTTTTGAGCGATTAATAAAACAGGGATGGACGGATGCCATACGAAAACTTCATCCGGGTGAAACCATCTATACATTTTGGGATTACTTCCGCGATGCATATTCCCGTAACGCCGGCCTTCGAATTGATCATTTTCTATTGAATCCAGCCATTGTGGGACGGCTCAAAAAAGCCGAGGTTGATATGCATGTACGCGGATGGGAAAAGTCCAGCGACCATGCCCCTGTCTGGATACAGTTAAAAGAAAAATAGAATCTTTAACAAGTATTCCGGTATTGGTTTACATTTTCGTGTATCAAACTACAAAATCAGGTCATCGAAGTGGCAATTTGCCAGGCTAATGAGCATGTCCTGATCTGCCACTTTTTGTTTCATGTAGATTACAGGAGTAAGATAATAAATGCAATAAACTTACAACGGTATCATAATTGCAGTTACTTCCTCACAACGAACAAAATAAAATGCCAATATTTCATGTATTCCGTCAAGATGTTGCTGCAGCAGCATTTATGGCCTCCCTCCTTTTTTATTCTTGTAATGAGAATACAGCTACAAATACCGAGTCAATGTCGGACAGTGCCAACTCATCTTTATCAGCAAAAACCGATTCTATGTCGCATCTTAAACCGAATGGACCCAAACCTGCATGGGGACAGGAAATGACTGACCCGATGGCCGTTGTTATAGAAAAACTGGGCAGTTACAAAGAGCCACCCATCACAACGTTGTCTGCTACGGAAGCAAGGAAACTACACTCTCCTGCTGACGCTGCAATGGATGTAATGAAAGAACACAATATAACATCCCCGCCCAGCAATGTAGATACTGCTGGTAAAGATATCGCGGTAGCCGGAGGCAAAATTCATCTCCGCATTTACACGCCAAAAACGGGAAGATCTACTTATCCCGTAATTGTGTATTACCATGGCGGCGGATGGGTTATAGCTTCGCTGGATACTTATAACGCTTCGGCTGAAGGCCTTGCAAACCTGGCAGACGCGGTAGTGGTTTCCGTTGCATACAGGCAGGCACCAGAACATAAATTCCCGGTAGCACATAATGATAGTTATGCGGCCTATGCCTGGACGATAGCCAATGCTGAATCAATAAAGGGTGACGCCAACAGAATTGCAGTAGTTGGAGAAAGTGCCGGTGGCAATCTTGCTGCTGCAGTGAGTATGATGGCAAGAGACAAAGGAGCAAAGTTACCTATACATGAAGTGTTGGTGTATCCTATTGCCGGGTATGATTTCACTACAGAATCCTATACAGAAAGTGACAGTACCAAACCTTTGAATACAGCCCTCATGAAATGGTTTTTTGATAACTATTTAAAAAGTGCAGCGGAAGGAAAAAATCCTATGATCTCCCTGGTGAATGCTAACTTAAAAGGACTTCCGTCGACAACTATTATCGCAGCACAATATGATCCGTTGAGGAGTGAAGGTCAAACACTTTCCGAAAATCTAAAAAAGGCCGGGGTAGCTACCAGTTATAAACTATTCAAAGGAACTAATCATGAATTTTTCGGTATGGCAGCTTTGTTACCTGAAGCAAAGGAAGCGCAAACCTTAGCAGCTGAAGCTTTAAAAGCTGCGTTTAATAAGTAAGTGCTATTGTACATTTTCGATTTATTAACTGAAATGGTATGCAACTGACAATGTTTGCAACAGCCATGTATGATTTCCTGTATGGCCTACTGCTGATCGAAAAAACAGCAGTTAATTTCTTTTCTATTGTTAGATTGGGCATAACAAGAAGGGCTTTCCAAAGGCGTTTAACTAATATAGCATTTTGCTGTCAACGAAGCAGCTTTTGGAAAGCCAATGTAGTACGCAGTTGTTCTTCTCCCTCTTTGCCAGCTTTTCCATGTAGAATAAATCATTTTGCAATCCCGGGATTTGCGAAGTGATTTATGCTTAACATATCTGCCACTACCCACTACTTATATCATGTGGCCGATGTACTTACAAATTGCACTCCAAACCAGAAGCAGTCTTCATATTGTACCTTAACCGGAACAACCGGTTAGTAGTAAATTTTTTGGTCAACGTAAAGATAACCGGCAGGAATCGCAGATATTGGGTTGATCTTATCTGTTGCTCAGAAAATAAGCCTACCATTATCATTCTTGTCCACAATCATATTCGGGAGCTGTGCCATTAGGTTCTGACAAAGAACAGACTCAAATGAGTAATGAAAGGCTAATATTATGGAAATAGAGGAGTCAGATCATTTCGTTCCGGGGGAGATTGCGATGGGTTTGCAGATAAAGGAATGATGTAACTTGAAACAGCTATTTTTTAAAAACAAGTGGTTTGCCATAACCTGGCACTATGATGGAGTTACTAACTTTGATTTGAGTTGGCGCCGGCGTATATTGGAAAAACAGAAAATTACCAATATTCAGCGGCAAAATGGCGGTATATAGGCAGCTTCGGAACGCCGAAAACCCTAGGCTCAATTCAAAAACTCAGTTGAAATGAAAAATTCCGACGTCTTTGATCCAGGAGGATTTCCTCAATACACTTATTTATTTTAAATGAAGCATTACCTTAAATTATTATTGCTTGTTGTGTTTCCATCTCTACTGAACGCACAGCAAAACGTTGATAGCTTGATCAACATTTTGAAGAGTAGAGCGGATCCTTCACTACGTTTTAAAGCAGCAAGAGCAATTTATGATTATTACGAGGAGAAAAACAGTGACTCTGCACTTTACTTTGCTAATCAATCAGTTTTGATTGCAGAGCAAAACAATCAGAAAATTCCTGAAGCCTTTTCACTTGTTCAGAAAGGATACCAGCTTTTAGGATTAGGTCGGTTTGGCGAAGCATTCCAATGTTTCCAAACGTCATTTTCAATAGCAGAAGACCCTCATAATGAAAAACCAAATACGTGGGATTTATCACTTTATAGTTTTATCGGGAAAAATTACTATACTGGCAATCAACGTCTGTTAAGCCTGGCGTATTGCCATCATATGTTTGCGCTGCTAATGGTTAGAACCGAGAATTTGGAACAACAAATATTACATTTTAAAGAAGCTGCAAAAATTGGACAAGAAGTAAATTGGATACCCAGAGTGATGCTGGCTTATATGAATCTTGGGCAAAGTTATTTAGCCATTCATAAGCTAGACTCAGCACTCTTTTTTGAGTCAGCCGCCGAAAGGCTTGCTGTGGAAATTGGATATAAAAAATATTTAGGAAATATCGAGGTGTTGATGGGTGATATATACCAATCTTCAGGCAAACCTTTACATGCTTTGGAATATTACTATAAGGGAGTTCAAATTTCAACTGAACAACACAACTTGAGTAGCTTAACCAGAAATTATTTACGGCTTATCAAGTATCATCTGGCTTCGGGAAACAAAGATTCAGCCTTGTATTATTCTAAACAAAATTTACAAACTATACAATTACTTGGGTTTGTGGCAGGAACAGAAACTAATGTAGGAATTGGTTACGAAAATATGTATCTGAGTTACCAGCTAAATCACCAATTTGACAGCGCTTATAAATATCTGGCGTTGGCATTGGGTGCAAAAGACAGTTTAAATAAACTGCGAATTAAAAATCTTGCAGAATTTCAAAATCTTTCTTTTGCAGAACAACTACGCCTGAAGAATTTAGAGAAGGAAAAAGTAATATATCATAATACAGTGAGAACATATGCTTTGCTGGCAGGTCTTGCGGCTTTCTTGTTGATTGCGTTGATTCTTTATCGCAACAATAGGCAGAAGCATAGATCAAATAGAGTGTTGGAGAAAACATTATCAAATTTAAAACAGACACAAGCCCAACTTATTCAAAGCGAGAAAATGGCTTCTCTTGGACAACTGACCGCAGGCATTGCCCATGAAATTCAAAACCCACTGAACTTCGTCAACAACTTTTCTGAGATAAATAAAGAATTGCTTGCAGAAATAAAAGAAGAAATCGACAAAGGAAATTTGGATGAAGTAAAAGCATTGACTAATGATGTTATAGATAATGAACAGAAAATAAATCATCATGGCAAGCGAGCGGATGCTATTGTAAAAGGCATGCTGCAATATTCAAGAAGCGGCAATACCGCGACAAAAGAGTTAACTGATATTAATAAGCTGGCGGATGA
>JANMMA010000182.1:0-3987 GCA_031372815.1 Sphingobacteriales bacterium | reverse complement strand
TTATTCAAATTATTTTTTTGCACAACAATATGCTTACAACTCTTTTGTAGAAGGGAATGCGAATAAACTTCGTTTAGAATATCAACTAAAACAGGAAAACAAAGTTACGCCTGCAAAAGCAATCATTGAATTTATACAATTCAATTCTTTTATCAATGAATATTACGTTTTAGTGGGCAAATGGTTTCCGCAGCAAAGCAAAGGAAGAACGGAAATTCTTATAGAGGCATTGAACCTTTTGGAAAAATGCAATAAAAATTCACTGCTATACCATCAGGAACATTTGCGTATATTATATCTTATAGCCACAGATTTTTCAATGTCTGCAGAATTTGAAAAAGCAGATCTTTATTTTGAAAGAGTTTTTAATGAAACTCCAAGCGATCAGCTACACAATAAAGCATATTATTTATTTAATTAACTCGTTAAACTGCCGTCTAAGGCAATTTTTACAAAACACAAACCTTGTCAGCTGGTTTCCTGATCGGTTGACTCGTTTCAACCAGGCCCTTCAAATTAACCTTAAAATACCAGTTTCCAAAGCATGCGCTATAATACCACCAGCTAAAGCAAATTCCATTTTCATTCGTCTACTATATAAATTAGCAGCTTAATGGGGCAAATGGCCAACAGGAATAACAATGTCGTTCAGACCGTCGGCGAATACGGAAAACAACTTTTCGCATTCATACGTGGGCGTGTAAACACAGACGAAGATGCTGAAGACATATTGCAGGATGTGTGGCAGCAGTTTATCAATATTCCCGAAAAAGATGCTATTGAAAGTGTAAGCGGATGGCTTTATCGGGTTGCCAGGAATAAGATCATAGACAGGTCAAGAAAAAAGAAAACAGACCAACTGGTCGATCAGTACGGTGAAGAGGATGCGACTTTTTATATCCCGGATATCATGGTTGCCGAAAGCGTTTCCCCGGAAATGGAACAACTCAAACAATTATTCTGGGATGAACTCCTTTCATCTCTCGAAGAGTTGCCTGAGAAGCAAAAAAATGCCTTTATCAAAAATGAACTGGAGGACATGACACTCCAGGAAATTGCGGATCAGGAAGGAGAAAATCTAAAAACCATCATTTCAAGAAAACGATATGCCGTCCTTCATCTGCGGCAAAAGCTGGAGTATTTGTACGATGAATATTTAATGGATTAAAATAATAGTTATGAAAAGAAAATTTGCTTTCGCCATTCCATTTTTTGTATTGGCTTTTGTGTTCCTGGGCGGCCTGGCCGTCATGTTACTA
The DNA here is from genome assembly GCA_031372815.1 of Sphingobacteriales bacterium. Classification (GTDB taxonomy): domain Bacteria; phylum Bacteroidota; class Bacteroidia; order Chitinophagales; family Chitinophagaceae; genus Pollutibacter. The sequence continues at coordinate 2,728 of JANMMA010000182.1, read as the reverse complement.
TGGAATGCTATCCTTCCCGCCGTTCTGGGCGTAGCCGCATTAACCTACTGGCAGGCCATCGGAATACTGGCCCTGAGCAGGTTGCTTTTTGGCCGATTTGGCGGCGGCGGGCCTTGGAGCGGCAGGAGGGGCGGGCCTCCACACTGGAAAAATCAGTGGGTAAATATGAGCGACGAAGAAAAAGCTAAGGTCAAGGAAGAAATGATCGCCCGAAAAGAAGCCTGGAGAAATAAGTTCCGGGGGGAAGCCTGAGGCCGCGGTGATTTTTAAAGTATTTCACCTCCTCTTTCGTCTTCCTTTATGAATGGCATATGCTCCATTCATTATTTATTCACCAAAAAAGGAAGACTATGTACAATCATTCATGCGCCGAAAAAGGCGCCCGTCACGGATCAGGTCAGCGGCACCTGCATTACCGTTCAGCTCAAAGGGCCGCAGTAAACATCTACAAAACGGATTCCAGCTATGAAATGCTGGTCTTCGCGCCGGGAAGGCTGAAAGAAAACTTCAACGTTCAGGTAAAAGGAAATGAACTGCATGTTTCTTATGCACCTCCTGAAGGATTTCCCAAATCCGACTGGGTGCTTAGGGAATATAGCAGGGGTGGATTCCTGAGAATCTTTACCCTCGACAGTTCAATTGATGATGGTAACATTTCTGCAAAGTACACTGATGGTGTTCTTCAGGTAACCCTGCCGGTTATTGCAGGTTCAGCACCAAATGAAAAAGTAGTGCCCATCAATTAGCCAGCTGAGCAAAATTGTAATCAAAAAAAGGGGCGGCGGTATTCCGCAACCCCTTTTTATTGAAGTCCATCATAGGAATATAGTACATTATTAAAGCTGATCATTTTTCGTGCCGCTGCCCGCCACTACTTTTTGAGTGTAACAGTTCCCAGTTTAGTTTCCCTTCCTTTGTTTACACTGATATTATTAATGGTCGTATCACGGAACCCATTGGAACCTTTAAAAGTTATGCTATAAGTGCCTTCTTCCAGTCCCCTGAGCATATATTTTCCGTTGCTTTCCGGAAATGCACTGGCCGTATCGGTAGCATTGTATATACTTACTACTGCACCAGCTTCAGCAGGTAAAACCACCCCTTCTACGGTAGCGAAGTTGTTATCGCAGAATGGCTTCAATACTGGCCTCAGGTAATATTTTCCATTTATTTCAATGATTGAACGCGCTACGTCGAAATCTACCCAAATTTTATTAACGTCCCCGCTGCGGCTGATATGCCTGTCGTGTATTTTGATATATAGATAATTGTTTGCTCCTGGCAGTAGGTTTACAACGGAGGTCACACCATTTCTCTCAACAGTAACACTACCAACCGTCAACCTTATTTTACGAATTTTTCCATTAATAGTTCCAGAAGCGAGCAATGCATCAACGCCATTCCGAAGCGTAAGCAGATCATAACTGCCTGCGGCGATGCTTAATGTATCCCATTGTCCGAATTCATCCTTTCCCCGTTGATGATCGTCGCTGTCATCATCGCGGCTACCGTTACGGTCTCCAAAATCATCATCACGCATATGCTCGAGTGAGGTGTCAAGCTTTACTTCAACTACGTTGATCTGCATGAGTACTTTGTCAAATTTACCCGGACCATCAGTTAGGTAAATGCCAATTTTTTGCTGACTACCTGTTTTACTTGTTTCGGCTTTCTGGCAAGCCGATAAAATCAAAACAATAGTGAAAAAACACCCAATAGAAATTACCGGATGTTGAATTTTTCTTTTCATGGCGGGAATGTTTAGATGTATTAAATTATAGCGCCGAACAACTTTCAGATACGTCAACATTACACAGGGTTGGTTTAAGATCTTGTTAAAGGAACCTGTTTAACCTCCTTTTAACCTTCGGCATGCAGCGTATGAAGAAAATTCTTGATTACTTAGATTCATCTTTACGTTCTGACACAAAACTTAGCTGCTAAACCCAACTATAGTCATCATACCGCCATCTATGGAGGAAAGCCGTCAAATATTATTGGATAACCTTAACCAACTGATAGACGAGTGCATCAGCGGTAATCGGCTTTCGCAGAACCGGTTATATGGCCATTTTGCGCCCAAGATGTTTTTGGTTTGCCTTAGGTATGCTTCAGGCAGGGATGAAGCAGAAGAAGCTTTGCAGGAGGGTTTTATCAAAATTTTTACCCATATCGCCCAATATAAGCACACAGGATCTTTCGAAGGCTGGGTACGACGAATCATGGTAAACGTATGTTTACAGCGATACCGGGACAAAACAAGATTACATCCAGTCGTAAACCTTGAAGACCAGCATTCTACGCACGCATCTAACAACGAAACGCTTTCCCGGTTAGGTGTTAAAGACCTGGTCAATCTTGTTCAAAAGCTTCCACCAGCTTATAGGCTTGTATTTAACCTTTATGTTTTTGAAGGAATGAAACATCGTGAAATAGCCGAACTATTAGGGATATCAGAAGGAACTTCTAAATCTAACCTTTCCGATGCCCGAAACATCCTCCAAAAAGAGGTCCTGAAACTCAACCAGATATATGACCAAAAACTGAACTGCTTATGAAAAGAGATTTACACCACATTGACGATCTCTTTAAAGCAGGTCTTGATGGAAAAGAAGAACAACCTGATGAGAAAATCTGGAACGCCATTGAAAAAGACCTTGACAAAGATTCCATCATCACCATCAGGAAAAAATATACCAGGCTCAGACGCGCCTCAGTGATACTATTG
>JANMMA010000138.1:0-9950 GCA_031372815.1 Sphingobacteriales bacterium | reverse complement strand
ATCTTCCTGACGGGCGCCAATATGGCTGGCAAAAGTACATTTATCAAGAGTATGGGGCTTGCTGTTTTTCTCGCGCATATTGGCATGGGTGTTCCGGCAAAGTCAATGCGACTGACCTTGTTCGATGGCATACTTAGTAATATTACCGTTGCGGATAATATCGCCAAAGGAGAAAGTTATTTCTTCAATGAAGTGCATCGTATAAAAAACACCGTGACTAAAATTAACGATGGCAGAAAATGGCTTGTACTGATCGATGAATTATTCAAAGGAACCAATATCCAGGATGCCATGAAATGCTCTACAGCAGTGATCCAGGGTCTGATCAAAATTCGGCACGCGCTGTTTATTTTATCAACACACCTCTACGAAGTGGGCGAAGACCTGAAACCATTTCCCAACATCAGTTTCAAATACTTCGAAACAAAGATCACCGGCGACCAGCTTGAATTCAGTTACCAGTTAAAAGACGGCATCAGCACTGACAGGCTGGGCTACCTGATATTGCGGCGTGAGGGTGTGGTGGATCTGCTTGATTCTATATCAGAATAGCCACACAACAAATTCTCCGTCTGAACTAACCGTTATACACACCCCCAAAGACAGAGATGGAAAACAACCCTAAAATTCTTTACTCACCCCTATTTTCCAGACTTCAGTGTAATAAAAGTTTCCTTCAAGCCACGGGGCTATCATTGCAAGGTTAGCCTACGATCTGCGATATAACCCATAAGCATCAACGAATTCCCGTTTTACCATCGGGCCTTCAATAGTTTTTTCTTTTGTTTCGATAGTCTAAACGCCTTTTCCAGGGTATACGCTGTTTATATCTTCAACATATGATGGTTAAGACTTTTGGCAGTGCGATATATGGGGTAGAAGCCACCACCATCTCCATCGAAGTGAGCTGGACACCCACCGGGAAAATGTACTACATCGTTGGACTGCCGGATAATGCCATCAGGGAAAGTTTTCAGCGCATTGAAAGTTCCATTAAGGCCATCGGACTGCATATGCCGCGAACTAAAATTGTTGTGAACCTTGCACCGGCAGATATTAAGAAAAGCGGCACAGCCTTCGACTTGCCTATTGCTGTAGGTATACTTGCGGCATCCGGTCAAATGGAAAACGCTGAACGAATAGGCGATTATGTGATCATGGGAGAGCTGGGGTTAGATGGCTCGGTGAGATCCATTAAAGGTGTACTCCCTATAGCCATACAGAGCAGGAAAGAAAATTTTATTGGGCTTATTGTACCGAAACAAAATGCCCGCGAAGCAGGAATGGTTAACCAGTTAAAAGTATATGGCGTTACGAATCTGAAAGACATCCTGGAATTTTTTCAGTCAGGGGAAAAATCATTATTGCCCACCATTGTAAACGTGAGGGAAGAATTCCTTTATGCACAGGAAAAATCAGCCGGTGATTTTTCTGAAGTGAAGGGTCAGGAAAATATAAAGCGTGCATTGGAAATTGCAGCTGCAGGCGGGCATAATTCGCTGTTGATTGGTCCGCCTGGAGCAGGCAAGACCATGCTCGCAAAAAGATTTGCTTCCATACTTCCTCCACTCACCTTACAGGAAGCTTTGGAAACCACCAGGATCCATAGTGTTGCAGGCAAACTTCCGGAGAATAGTACACTGATTGCCAAAAGACCCTTTCGTTCACCGCATCACACTATTAGTGATATTGCCCTTGTTGGGGGTGGAAGCATTCCTCAACCAGGAGAAATATCCCTGGCACATAACGGCGTATTGTTCCTGGATGAACTGCCGGAATTTCGGCGAACAGTACTCGAAGTTATGCGGCAACCTATCGAAGAACGGAAGATCAGTATCAATAGAGCGCGCAACGGGGTTGAATTTCCAGCGTCTTTTATGTTACTGGCATCCATGAATCCCTGTCCATGCGGGTACTTTAATCATCCGGATAAGAAATGCGTTTGTCCGCCTGGGGCGGTGCAAAAATACCTCAACAAAATTTCCGGCCCATTGCTCGACCGTATCGACCTGCATGTTGAGGTTACGCCGCTTCCTTTCAACGACCTTTCTGACCCGCGCCAATCCGAAAGTTCTTCGTCTATACGTGATCGTGTTATTAAAGCCCGCGAGATTCAACTTGCAAGGTTTGATGGAACGCCGCAGATCTATTGTAATGCGCAGATGGGAAGCAGCCTGCTCAGGGAAAATGCAGAACTTAGCCAGTCATCCCTCAACCTGGTAAGGGTGGCCATGGAAAAGCTCAAACTTTCAGCCAGGGCCTATGACCGGATACTCAAGGTGGCCCGCACCATTGCCGACCTTGCATCGGAAGAAAGGATTAAGGCCGAACACATTGCCGAAGCCATCCAATACCGTAGTCTGGACAGAGAAGACTGGTATGCTTATTAAGCAGTTTTTCACTCAAATGAAACCCATAAAACTCTTGTGGAGGCAGAAAACTGCCCGCAGAAATAAAATTTCACCTTCACCAAAACAGTGATCTGAACGGTCTCAATTACCCGTTACTCGCTGATATGCAAGGTGAATCCCTGTTTAAACATTGGATATTGCAAACCACCTGTGGAAGTTTTGTGGCCACTTGTCAAATGATCGCCCCGAGCCTACAGCCGGCCTATGCCCTGTATGGAAAAGAAATCCGAACTTGCAGCCTTATGAAAATTCTATTTAAGTATTTACAACCATATAAATGGCTGGTGGTGCTGACGCTGATACTGGCCTCCCTGAACACAGGTTTTTCATTAATAGATCCGATCTTATTAGGCAAGCTGGTCAACCTCGCCCAGGAATTAAAACTTTCTGTTCAGGCTGGAAATAAGCTTACACGCCATGATTATTTTGACGGGTTTACCTGGGAGAAACCTGGCGTCTGGTTCATCGTGATCTGTTCTATTACTGTAGCGATGATAAGCAGGATCGCAAAGAATTTCCAGGACTATTTCCTGCAGCTCGTGATCCAGAAATTTGGTGCAAAGGTTTTTACCGACGGTCTGCAACACGCTATGAAACTTCCCTACCAGGAATTTGAGGATCAGCGAAGCGGTGAAACCTTATCTGTACTTACCAAAGTGCGCACCGATGTTGAAAAGTTCATGAACTATTGCATCAATGTACTTTTTGGAATCATTGTTGGGATTGTATTCGTATTTGTTTATGCTGCACTGTTTATACACTGGTCGATTCCGCTGGCTTACTTCACCGGTATCATAATCCTTACCCTGATCACTAATGTGCTCAGCCGAAAAATAAAGATTATACAAAAGACTATTGTCGGACAAACAACGGCACTTGCCGGATCAACAACTGAATCACTTCGTAATATCGAATTGGTCAAAAGCCTTGGCCTTACGCAGCAGGAAGTAGACAGGCTGAATAAAAACACCTATAAAATACTCGGCCTGGAATTAACGAAAGTTAAAAGGATACGAAGCATCAGTTTTATCCAGGGAACGATGGTGAATACACTTCGCCAGGTGATCCTTTTCATCCTGATGTGGTTGATCTTCCGCGAATATATGGATGCCGGGCAGCTGGTAACCATGCAGATCTTTTCTTTCTTTGTTTTCGGTCCATTGCAGGAGATCGGAAACATACTCTTGTCATACCGCGAAGCAGAAGCATCATTAAATAATTTTAATACGCTCATGCAAAAAGCCCCTGAACCAGAACCGGATAAGCCGGCAATGCTTGGTAGTGTGCAGTCGCTTGAATTCAGGACCGTAAGTTTTAAACACCAGACCGCAAAACATAAAGCGATCGATAGCTTCAGCTTCATTGCTAAAAAAGGAGAGACAATTGCTTTTGTTGGACCATCAGGTGCAGGAAAAACAACGCTGATGAAATTGCTGGTCGGACTGTACCGTCCGCAGGAAGGAAAAATATTATACAATGATCTTGATGAAACCAAGATCAATTTCAACGACCTGAGAAAGCAAATCGGATTTGTCACGCAGGATACTCAATTATTTTCGGGCACCATTAAAGAAAATTTAATGTTTGTCAATCCTGAAGCGTCTGATATGGACCTGAATGAAGTATTGAAAAAAGCATCCTGTGAAAAATTATTGATCAGGGCGGAGAAGGGCCTGGATACCATGATCGGTGAAGGTGGATTGAAGTTATCAGGCGGAGAAAAACAGCGTCTATCTATTGCCCGTGCTTTACTTCGCAATCCCAACGTCCTCATATTCGATGAAGCCACGTCTGCATTGGATTCACTGACCGAAGAAGACATAACACAAACGATCCGCCAGATCTCCAAAGAAGGTAACCAGATCACTATTCTGATTGCGCACCGTTTGTCGACAATCATGCACGCCGACAGGATTTATGTTTTAGAAGGTGGTGAAATAGAAGAGACGGGATCTCACGAAAATCTCCTGGAAACAAAAGGACTTTATTATGCTATGTGGAGACAGCAGATTGGCGAGCGTAAAAAGATCCAGATGGGGAATGTGGTAGTGTGATGAGTGTGGTTAATGCGATAATGGGAAATGATAATTTAGATCTCATTTGATGAGTATACTCAATTAGGCGTGTCAATTTTAAAATTTTCAAATTGACATAATTGGTGAAGCATAACCCATTTGTTTTTTTAATAAAGTTTTGATTTAGGATATGGTTATTGCAACGAGTGTCTTGGTCAGGGTATGCCCAATTAATAGCTTGGTCATTTAGGATTTTCTAATTTGAACTTCCAAATTTTACTCATTTCCCAATTTCCCAATTTACCTCAGTCTTTTCCTGGCTCATCATCAGTAGTCCAGAAGTTCCATAAAGATGGATTTTTATCAAGCTCTTCGATGTCTTCGAGCAAAAGCTCCAGCGCCTTTGTGCTTTGCATGATTTCGATCAATGAACAAAAAAGGGAGAACAACAGACTGATCAGGCTTACCGCAAAAACATATTTTGCAATGAAAAACCATCCCTCATAAATGCTGTACATACATATCACACAAAGCAAAAAACTCAATACTCCCGTACCTTGCATGAGTCGGATATAGTGAAGTCTTTTTCGCAGGCTCACGATCTGTTGCAATACATTCTCCTTGTTTTTGTGCCGGGGAAAATCATCATGTAATTTCCGCACCAGGTTGGCAATCGCTAAAAATCTATTGGTATATGCAAGTAGTAAAAGACTTATTGCTGGAAACAATAACGCAGGTGTATTAATGCTGATCTCCATCTCACGAAGATAGCATGTATGTCTTAGTCTTAAGGCTATAGCCACCGGTTATGTCATAGTCTAAAGTAGTCTGAAGGCTAAAGTTTCGAATCTGCATCGATTCGTTTAATGGTATGCCGTTATCTGTTGCTCGTTCACCTGACTTTCAACATTGACTTCACCTGCTGTACCGAACCATTCTGTAACCGGACATAGTACACGCCGGTGGGAAGTCCACGACCATCGAAACTTACCGTATACTTACCGGGCGCATAGTGCTGATCCCTGAGGTTTGCCACAACGCGGCCAAGGCTGTTCATCACCTGTATCAACGTGTGTCCGCCTTTGGTGGTGAAACTGATCGTAGTACTCTCCGTAAAAGGATTCGGATAACTGGTGACCAGGGTTTCTCCGGCATTTCGGTTCAGGTCGTCAATGCCGGTTGTGCAGGCTCCGGCCTGCACCAAAGGAAGTGACTGGAAGTTTTTCAGGAGCACAGACTGCAGTGTGGTTGAACTGGCGCAAAACCAGTCCTGTAACACCGACGCATAAACGCTCCTGAAATCATACTGCATGGGGATATTGTCATTGACACTGACATTGGAAGGTATAGTGGGGTTCACACCAAGTACGCCTGATTTTACTTTACCGCCAAAAACAAACATAGGCGCAGCTGCCCCGTGATCCGTCCCGATACTGCTATTGGATTTTATCCTCCTTCCGAATTCGGAAAAGGTAAGTCCGAGTACCCGTTGATCAATACCCATCGACTTACAGTCATCCATAAACGCTTTTATCGCATCCGAAATCGTTCGCATCAGGTTGGTATGTACTCCGATAGTGGTGTCTGTGCTGTTTACCTGGACGGAATGTGTATCAAAACCGCCAAGGCTTACCATATATACCCTGGTCTTTAATCCTCCTTTTACCAGGCGTGCCACTATTTTCAGCTGATCAGCCAGCGTGTTGTTTGCAGGATAGGTGATTTGCTGTGTAACATTGGCGGCCGCAGCCTTAATCACGGTTGCATATTGCTGGGTTTGTTGGGCCACTGTACGGATATAGGTCAGTTCTTTTCCTGCCTGTGTCGGGGGTGCCGGGTCTTGAATACCGTTGACAAGATTATAAAAAGAAGTTGGATTGGTAATGCTCATTCCCATACTGAAAGCGGGTCCCTGCAGGGCAAGCGACGTCACTGATCCGATCTGTATCGCCAGCGGATCTGTCATAGTGCTGTTCGGGTAACCGGTAGGAAAATTCGGATACTCCTCATTCAGGTATCTACCCGCCCAACCGGTATTGATCATTTCATTGGAATCGGAAGCCGACATCCAGATATCTGTTGCCCTGAAATGTGAAAAGTTAGGATTGGGGTATCCTACTGATTGAATAATAGCAAGTTTGCCTTCATTATATAATCCCTGCAATCCAGTCATGGCTGGATGCAGGCCTGTCAATGCATTTCCTGCCAGGGTGAGTATTTTACTTTCAGGTATGGCAATGTTTGACCTTGCTGCATTGTAGGCTGAATAAGATCCTTTAGGGATCACCATGTTCAATCCGTCATTACCGCCGTTCAACTGGATAATCACCAGCACATGATCAGTCTCTGTGGCCATGTTCATGAAAGCGTCAAGCATCGGTGAAGGTGTTGCCGGATGAACGGCAAATCCATTTACCATGGTTGGACCCAGAACTGCGGGGATGGCATTATATAAAAACTTCCTTCTTTTCATAAGGTGCAGTGGATGGCATTATATAAAAACTTCCTTCTTTTCATAAGCTGCATTTACCTGATCAGGCTAGATGATATTCTGCCAGGTTCATAAGGTATTTGTAAAGCGCCTTCAACCGGTCATTCACGGTATTAAAGGCCATTGCATCGGAAGGGTTGCTAACATACGCAACCCATGCATTGGTCCAGTAATAATCCTGGCTCTGGCCCGTCAGCAGAATATCTTTTTTGATCTGGTCGCGCGATGCCTGTTTTAGTCCGATCCGGAATAATATTTCAATAGCGTCAGTGATCAGTACATTGGGATCGGAAGGATTTGACAACGTCTTAGTAAATGCCACTACATCTGCAATTATTTTTTTACCATTGGTGGTATATCCGCTGTAAATCATCAGGTCGGTGATCTGGTTCCGCTTGGGATACGTATCACTGTTGATCCATATTTCATAATAAGAAGGTTCCTGGTAATACGCCTTCCAACCTGATACATCCGGCGGATCACCAATATTCTGTTGCAAAAGAGCACCTACATACCTGATGAAATTCCAGTGATTGTATTGTGCAATTACATCGATAACATCAGGGAAAACTATATTGAATTCGCGGCAAAATCCTACTGCAAAATCAACCGGGCTCTTAATACTACATCCCTGGTTTTGTATATCAAAAAAGTGTTGGCTTTTAAATAATGCAGATAATACCGGTTTAATTTCCCAGTTATTGTCACGAAGAATCTTTGCTAAAGGATCAATAACATTTTGTTCTGTAGCTGCATCTATCTGGTAATAAACAAACCATCGGTATAGTTTCTTCACCATAAAACGCGACACTTCAGTGTTCTTGGCAAAGATCATCGTCAGGAGGTCGTCAAGTTCCAGGTCACCCGCGTTGGCACCGGTTCTTCCGGCAATGGTTGCGTTGCTGTAAAAAGATGAAAATGTTTTGATATTGGTATCATGGCGATTGGGATCGAAATATGATTTGTTATTGGGTGAATCATTGCGCCAACCAGTTAGTACGCGGGATGCCTGCTTAACGTCATCTTCCGTATAATTTGGATTGTTCTCTTTGCCCAGGGTGAAAAGCTCCTGCAGTTCACGCGCATAATTTTCGTCGGGGGCCGATTTAGTATTGTACTGTCCGTTCAGGTATTCTAACATGCAGGGGTCGATGGTTATTTCCCGAACAAGGCTTTTAAAATTTCCCAATGCATTTTTTCTAAGCAGGTCGTGGTGCTTATATATAAACATTGATCTGCCAATGTCGGAGGCCTGCGTAGAAAAATGATTATGCCAGAATAATGTCATCTTTTCGCGGATACTCCTGTCCTGATTAATCATCACACCCATCCACCATGAACGAAAAGAATTATCCCTTAAGGCGTTGGCTGTGCCGTCGGATGTAAAAGTATTCACCCATGTATTTCCTAAAGCAACGGTGAGTTCAGGATCTCCTGCGGGAACTTTATCATCCGTATAGGCTTTAAGTGGTGGAGAAGGAAGAGGTTGAAGGGGATTGATCAGTTCATCAACGGCCTGGCTTACGGTTTTACCCGAGAAATAATCTATGTCCTGCTTCGCAGATCCAAACATTGTTCTCTTCAGCAGGTGGGTTATCTCATTCCGTGTCCATGGCCCTGTATAAGGGCTGAGGTCAGTGGCGAGCATCCGGCCTGAAGGCCTGGCAGAAGTTTCTGCCTTTTTATTTTTTCCAGCAGTAAGAAAACCTCTCCTGTCCATAAGTAGTTTGGATAAGAATATATAACGCCTTCGCCCAATAAATAATATAAGGTGAGACGGCAAACTCACTAAATAGTTTGCTCCCTGCAATCAAAAAGATTGCCATTTTAAAGCTTTACAAACGGCAAAATTTGGCCGGAGAGATAATCAGTTGAGGGTCACTAATCAATATTTTCAATAATTCCCGCAATTCCCTGTCCGCCACCGACACAAGCAGTAACGATACCGTATTTTTTATGTAGGCGTTTCATGTCGCTAAGTATCTGCACAGTGAGTTTGCAACCGGTACATCCCAGCGGGTGACCGAGAGCGATAGCGCCGCCATTGATGTTCACCAGCTCGGGGTTTAATCCAAGTGTACGGATAACCGCCAGTGCCTGTGAAGCAAATGCTTCATTTAATTCAAACAGATCGATATCATTGAGGCTAAGTCCGGATTGTTTCAACACTTTTGGAACTGCTTCTATAGGACCGATGCCCATTACCCTTGGCGGAACACCTGCAACAGCGCAGTTCAACAGACGGCCAATTGGTTTCAGTCCCAGTTCATTTACCATACGCTCACTCATCACAATAACAAAAGCTGCACCGTCGCTGGTCTGAGAAGAGTTACCCGCGGTAACGGTTCCTTTCAACGCAAACGCTGGCTTCAATTTAGCCAATGCCTCGGGGGTAGTTTCCGCCCTCACGCCTTCGTCCGTTTCCATTACATAATTTCTAATCTGCCTTTTACCATTACCATCCAGGTAAACTTCTTCCACATTAATCGGTAAAATTCCAGGCTTGAAATGCCCGTTTTTAATGGCATCAAGCGCTTTCATGTGTGAGTTATATGAAAACATATCCTGGTCTTCGCGGCTAACCGCATAATCTTTAGCCACGGCTTCCGCTGTAAGGCCCATGCTCAGGTAATAATCAGGATCATCTTTTGCAATAGAATATGCGGGGACTGTCTTCCAGCCCGCTGTGGGGACCATACTCATACTCTCTGTTCCACCGGCAATGATACATTCTGCCATACCCATACGGATCTTGGCCGTAGCAATCGCAATAGTTTCAAGTCCGGATGCACAATACCTGTTCACCGTCATACCCGGCGCGTGATATCCTACCGCCCTTGCCGCAATAATCCTACCCACCTGCAATCCCTGTTCTGCTTCCGGAACCGCGTTTCCAACGATAACATCATCGATCCTTGACTTATCCAATTGTGGCACTGAATTCAACAGTCCCTGGATCACTTCAATAGCCAGGTCATCGGGACGGGTAAACCTGAATCCACCACGCTTCGACTTCCCGACAGCGGTCCGAAA
>JANMMA010000128.1:0-4131 GCA_031372815.1 Sphingobacteriales bacterium | reverse complement strand
ATATTCAGGGATTATTATCCCGACGACACGATAAATTTTGCAACGGACCTTCAAAAAGCACTCTATTTCGAAGGAAGAGATTTGACTGATAATGAGGCTTATAGGCACCTGATTGAAAAATATGAAATCCCAACAGAGGCGTTTTATGAGAAGGTGGCTTCCAAAGATTATAAAGAAAAAGCATACTACGACTTTACCCTGGTGAAACAATTGCAGGTAACGGGATTCCCCGCGGTGTTTATGCAGGCTGATGAAGCCAAATTTTATCTTCTTGCTAAGGGCTATACCGACTTCGACACTTTGAAAGCACGGGTTGATAAAGTATTGGCCGAGATCAGCGTCATTAAGCCTTGATTTCTAATGTAAACTTTCAGGTAACCAAATTAACAGTTTCGCAACTGAAAATAGCTGCTTTAATATCTATCTTACTTCGCAAAGTCGTGTAAAAATTGATGAGTGGATACCTATACCATGTTTTTCTATTTACATTGCGGATGAATAATTATTTATGAAAATATACTTACTATTAACGGTATTTGTCGTGCTAAGCTCCACATCATTTTCACAAACAGCCACTCCACCGCCCGTTCCCGGACAGGCAGTAATAAAAATGGACTTCGTCGAATATGAACCTATATCCACCTTAGTAGTGCCAGAACACAAACTGTCGCGTTCCAAATTTCCTTTTATCGATGTCCATAATCATCAGTTTAGCATGCCGACCATGGATTTGGGCACACTAACAAAAGAAATGGATAAGCTGAATATGAAGGTAATGGTAAACCTTAGCGGACAAAGTGGTGATTTCATCAAGAAGTCTGCGAATAACATCAAGTCTAACTACCCCAATAGGTTCATCGTATTTGCAAATGTTGAGTTCAATAAAGTAGGCGAAGCAGGATGGGCCGAAAAGGCAGCAAAACAACTTGCTGATGATGTGAAAAATGGCGCGAACGGACTTAAGGTGTACAAAAATCTGGGATTTTCAGTAAAGGATATAAATGGTAAACGTGTAGCAGTTGATGATCCGCGGCTTAATCCGATCTGGCAACAATGTGCGGCCTTGAATATTCCTGTCCTAATTCATACTGCGGACCCAAAATCATTTTGGGATTCGATGGACATTCATAACGAAAGATGGATGGAGCTTGCCACCCACCCAAACCGTAAAAGAGGCGCCGATAACCCCGAACCTTTCGAAGACCTTATCGCTGAACAACAACACATGTTCAGAAATAATCCAAAGACTATTTTCATTGCGGCTCATTTCGGATGGTTGCCCAATGACCTTGAACGTCTCTCAAAGTTGTTAGATCAATTGCCCAATGTGAACGTAGAATTTGGAGCCGTGATCGCTGAACTGGGAAGGCAACCGAGGATGGCAAAAGAGTTTTTTATTAAATACCAGGACAGAATTTTATTTGGAAAGGACTCCTGGGTTCCCGAAGAATATGCCACTTATTTTCGCGTGCTTGAAACAGATGATGAATATTTTCCCTACCATAAGAAATACCACGCGTTCTGGCGTATGTACGGTTTAGGGTTACCGGATAGTGTACTTAAAAAAATTTACTATAAAAACGCGCTTAGGGTGGTTCCAAACATCGATAAGACGGGATTTCCAGAGTAGTTATTTTACACTTACAATATCAAATATTATCTGGCAAATTTCTTTTCTGCCATATTCGGATGACCAACAACGTTAGTACCAGGTCGAGGAGGAAGAATGGTATCCATCCTCCCAACTCATAACCTATTTTATATTGTGTGCTGTCTATCTGAATCAGCATGGTAAGGCCTTGATCGTTTGAGATGTGTGCCGGGATTATTGTTTTCCGTCAATGATAATTGGTGTTCCACTTTTAGAAGGTATCATCACAATTTTTGCATTGGCCGAACCAGCCAGTTCTTTGATTGCCTTGATCTGTTCGTATTGTAACTGACGGTCACTAAGGCCTTCATTGATGATTCGTTGATAGTCTGCAATACCCTGTGCTTCCACTCTTTTACGTTCAGCTTCCTGCTTTTCCTTTTGTAGTACGAATTGCATTTTCTGCGACTCCTGTTCAGCTTCAATCTTGCGTTCAATGGCAGCTTTTACAGGTGTGGGCAGCGTAATATTTCTGACCAGCAGATTTTCCAATAACAGACCTCTTTTGCGGAAGTCTTCATCAATGGTTTTAAAAATCCGGTTTTGGAATTCATCCCTTTTTGTAGAATATAGTGACACCGCTTCATAATAAACAGCGTTGTCCCTGATGCGGGTACGTGTAATGGGGCGAACAATTTTGTCTTCATAATTAATACCAATCTCGCGGATTAGTCGAGGTGCATCTGTAGGTATTATACGATAAAGTACAGAGAGGTCAATAGTGACTTCCAGGCCATCAGCCGTGAGCACACGAATAGCGTCATCACCGGACTTATGTCCTTCATCCAGGATTCCGCTCATAGTATAGTTCAACGTTCGGGTGTCCAGCTCTTTTACTTCCACCAGTGGGTTGACAAAATTAAGTCCGCTATTCAGCACCTGCGGCTTCACTTTACCGAAAAGTGAAACAACACCTACATAACCTGCATCTATCTGCTTAAGACAGGAAGTCAGTACACCAAGCAAAATAAATACGATAGACAGTATACGCAGGCCCCCGGCGAATTTATGGAACGGACCGTCAAGTTTAGCCATCGAAAAGCTAACGATCAGGACAACTATGCCTAGAATAATGAGGAACATATGATTGAGTTATTTGTTAATAGATAGCCAAAGGTATTGCAGGGTTGCAGGATTCAAATATTTAATAGCGGCTGGTAGTACATTGTTATTGTTATTTTGTCGGCCACCATAGCCATACAACCTCATGTTGTATGCTCGCCCTTCGTCATGGCAAATCTGTTTTCTAAGATATCACATCTCAATCTGCAAAATAATACCACCAATTAGTACGATTAGTAGGGTAATATCCATAATTGCCATTTATCCCTTTTTGCCCCAATGTATTGTAAACCACTACTTCGGTAGCGCTCCAGTGCCAGAGTCGCTCAAAAGTGAGTTGGAATGAGCTGTTTCGTTTCTCATATTGATAGACTCTAATGCCCATGACATTTACTTTTGGAATCTCTTGAATATACTTTCCCTTTAAAGATTCTAAATTGTCGGGGTATTCACCGTTTTCTGTTTTATATTTTTCAATTGCCACAATCAAAGGTTCAGTCTTTACAATGGCTTTTTCACGGGTAAAAGCCGCTACTTTTTCCACTGCAAATGTGGAAGTGAGGAAGGAAATAAATGGAACTAAAACAATATATAGCGGTGTGGGGTTAAACTTATAGTCTGTTTTATTTTTTAGTTTTTGGATACGATAAATGATAAAACACGCTACTGATAAAATAATTGCTAATGGCCATAAATCAAATGTACGCCCATCGATCAGTGACCTGATGATCTGCAATGGTAAAAACACAAAAACGGGAGTTAGTGCCAACCAGGATAGATAATAACCATTGGTCCAACGGTTGAGTTGTTGACCGTTTTTGTTTCGCATTTCGATGATGAGCCAAACCAAACCAAATGGGACAAAAGGACAACCAATGTATCCTGTTATTTGTGCAAATTGAGAAATGCCATGAGAAAAACTGTTACTTGAACCCGGTAAGAACGGTGCAATAGAAGCTACTGCAATTAAAAGAAGTAGGAGTAAAAGTATTAGCCAGTTTCTTGGTTTCATTGTAGTAGCGTTTACGTTTTCCACCACGCTCTTTGGTAGCTTCGCCAAACTGTGATGTTAATTTCTAACTGCTATGGTCTGCAACGATCTTCCATTTGCCACTGATCTTTCTAAAAATAAGAGTATAGTGTCCGCCGACATCGCCCACGGATCGTTTCAGGAACCATTTGCCCAACACAAAATAGTATTCGGGCGACAACATTTTAACCTGTAGTACATCAAATTTAAGCTTTCCCATCTTGGCCTTATCGCTATAGTTTTTCTTGTAGTTGTTAAGGGTAGCCTGTTAACCGTAGGTGACGCCCGACTGGCCAACAAACATTAGCGAGTCGTTTTCCCAATATCCATTCATGAATTCATCAATGTTTCCGCGGTTCCACGCTTCAGTTTGTGTGTTTAGCATATG
>JANMMA010000096.1:0-7906 GCA_031372815.1 Sphingobacteriales bacterium | reverse complement strand
GTGTTAAACAAAAAATGCGGATTTACCTGGTTTTTTAAGTGAACCAGTTCCTGTTGCAACTGTGCTTTTTGAAGTTCATTTATGCGTTGCGTGTCGATCACCCATTTCTTAAAGACTTTATATCCTGTTGTTGCACCAAGGAAGATCAGAGGAAGTAGGATGTTGTCGATAAAATCCTTGATATTCAGTCCCGGGACATCAATATTCGCTTCGAAGCCCTTGTAAACATAATTTCCATGGAAATATTCGCCCAGGTAATACAAAACACCCATGAACAGAACGGAAACAGCATAAAAGAAGTACCTGTTTTTGAATAGCAGTTTTGGAATCAACACGATCAGGTTAGTGTAAATGATAAAGACGGACAGGATAAACATGAAAACTCCATGCTGGTAAACAGCGGAAATTACCTGGTCAAAATTCGCTATTTTTTTTGGAGTATCCGGATGGATGGTAGGGATAAATACAGAAGCTAAAGGAATAAGCATAATAATATGCCTTACAAGACTCCATTTTTTATTCATGATGAAGTTTAGCAGGATCGCTTGTTGCTTGTCGGCTTGAATCATTGATAAGTATTTTAATGAATCAGTTTTTCGTTAAAATTTCTGTTTTCCCAATCAGCGTAATTCCAATATAGCCCCTTAATTCTAGCACATTAGCACTTCGGAGTTTCATTGTCCCGGAATATGATTTACCGCTACCCGGGTCATATATTTTCCCGCCATCCCATTTATTCGTTCCGTTAAATGTAAAATCACTTATAATAATTGTTCCCAAAATATCATTATTATGTTTTTGTTTGTCGGGATTCTTTTTATCCTTTCCAAGATTCCTGTTCCCCCAGACAATTTTACCAAAATACTTATGGTCAACTTCATAAATCAGGATTTTTACATCTTTGGAAGCAGATAACCATTCGCCAGTGATAGCATTGTCATTTTCACCCAGGCCATAGGTAAAACTTACGGCAATAATAAATGACAAGATAGTAGTGAAACTTTTCATAATGACAACGGTATGATATTAATTATTTGGTTTTAATTCTTTTTGTTTCTTCATCCGCAGCAGTTTTCCTGGCTCTTACCGCATTAAGATTTTTATTTCCAAATGAATAGGTGAACGCCAGTCTCACATTACGGCTTTCTTCCCATTGCCGGAATTTGACATTGATATCCTGGTAAAGGATCCTCCCTTTTGTCTTCTCTGAAAAAAACACATCATTAAAATTCAGGGTGAATTTTCCCTTCTTCTCCCATACTGTTTTTTGTATGGCAATTCCGAGGCTCCCCTGCTTTTCTATCGTAAAAAATTCCGTCAGAAATTTAGTGGTGAAGTACCCGGATACTTCAATACTCCATGAAGTCACCGGTGTATAGGCAACCTGCCAGTAAGCCAGCCAGTTCCAGCGTTTACCATCATATTTGCTTCCCAGGTAATCAGCTGTATAATGATTAAGTATGGCCTGGTTTCCACAATATCCATTAATTTTCTTACCTATTTGTATAGGGAAATTCAGTTCGAAAACAATGTTTTTAAACCGGGCCAAATTTTCCGGTGTGGTATATGTCTGATTTCCTTCCTGCTTTGGAGCATTATCAAAAATTACATCTTTTGTTTTATTGTAGCTAACCGAGAATAATGGCAGGTTGTCATAGGTCAGGGAAAATTTATATGCATTGGTTAATTGAGGTTTTAATAAAGGATTCCCCTTCGTATAGGTGAGCGAATCAAGAAATAATATAAATGGATTTTGCTGCTGGTAACTCGGTCGGTCTATCCTCCTGCTATACTGCACCACAGCGGCAAAATGGGCATTTACCTTTTTTGAAACAAGAAAGGAAGGAAACAACTGCCAGTAATTTCTGCTAAGGACTTCTTTAGCTTCAGAACTGCCTGTCGCAATCGTTTGTTCAGCCCTTAATCCTCCGGAGAATTGCCAGCTTTTATATTTTTGAATGTAGTTCACATAAGCGGCATTAATGTTTTCATTATAAAGAAACTCATCATTCCTGTCAGTATTTAGCACCCCGTTTTGAGTAAACCTGAGGTAGTTATCAATATTTGCATAACTGATTTTTAAACCAGTTTCCAGGGTTGCTGTCTTTGAAATCGGTTGTGAATAGTCGGCCTTCACCACTATTAACCTCACAGGATTATTAACGCGCTGGTTGCTGACTTTTTTGTCAGGGGATGAAGCATTATTAGTGATATCACTACTATTATTCAAAAGGAAAGTCGAATAATCGGCATCGATATTTAATTGCCGGCCGGAGCTGTCAAATACATGTTTCCAGTTGAGATTTGCTGTATAATTATGGCGTTTCAGGGTTATGTCATTAATGGTTTCAAAACTGTTCAACAGTTGCCCGGTTGACTCCAGTGATTGTTCAGTATGATTAGTCATATCACTTCCGCCACTTCTTTGGTATCCGCTTAAAAGAAATCCGAATGTGTTGTGCTTATCCGCATAATAATCAATACCTGTCCGGTAAACATGGCTGTTCATGTTATAATAGAAAAGATTGGTCTGAAAGTATCTTTCTGACTGTATCACCCGGACAAATTCATTATACTCAAACCAGTTGCGGTGATTGAAGCTGTAGTTTCCATACAGGTTTATTTTCCCTTTGCGGTGATTGAGATTTATCGTTGGACTAACCCGGTAGAAATTTCTATCAAATCCTTCCTTTTGTTTGTCATACAGCCCAATACCACCCGATAAGCTTACACTTCCATTTGTTCCCGATTTGGCATTGCGTTTCAAAATGATGTTAATGACAGAACCGCCGGCGGCATCATATTTGGCCCCGGGATTTGTGATAACTTCTATCTTAGAAATATTGGCTGCTGACACATCCTTTAAAACCTGGCTAATATCCGTATACTGACTTGACCTGCCATCGATATATATCATTACATTGCTTCTCCCGGAGATGCTAATTTTATCATTCCTGATAATAACACCGGGTACTTTTTTTAATACTTCCAGTGCATTGGAACCTGCACTGGTAGCGCTGCTTTCAACATTCACCACCAGTTTTCCCGGTTTTTGCTCAAGAAATGGTTTTTGGGCGGTGACCACAACTTCGGATAATTCTACAGCTGAAGTCTGCAAATGAATAGCGTCCAACGAAACCAGGGCAGAGTCAATGCTGACTTTTTTATACATTGTTTTATACCCGATTTTGCTGACCGACAATACATATTTTCCGCTAGGGATATCAGAAAATAAATAGTTTCCATCATTTCCTGTAAGTGCAGATTTTACGAGGGCAGAATCCTCAGGTAATAACAAAGCAACGGATGCAGATATGGCAGGCTTTTGTTTTTCATCCAGCACAATTCCTTTAATGCTGTTTTGAGCCTTCAGGCTTACCGATACAGCAGGAAATATGAGGAGAAGTAGATATGTTTTGATAAAATTATTCATAACAAGCCAATGCAATTATTAGTGAATTATTTTTTTGCATAGTCCAGCGTAACCTTATGTAGCGCAGAAAGAACAGGACTTAGGTCGAGGTATTTATCCTGGTTCGTCAACACTGATATGCACACCCCTGATTCAATATCATACCCATTATCATTCACACTTCCGGGTACATAGCCATTATGGGAAAGTATCGTCCGACCATTATATGCATTGGGGGTTTGTACAAGGCAGAGACCATATTGAAAAGCAGGTGACTGTGTTGGGCCAAACTGTTTCATCAATTCGAGTGAATTCCGGTTAATAATTTTTCCATTCATCAGGCTGTTCCAGAAACGTACGTTCTCTTCAGCGGTGCTGAGCATTCCGCCTGCAGCATTGTCTGCACTGCAAAAAGCTATTCTTGAATATCCGTAGTTTTCATCCAGATCTTCCAGTATGCCGGAATTGTTGTAGTCAGCCGACCAGGAATGCGGGATAGTAAGCGTTGTTGACTCAAATGGATAATAAACTGTGTTGTTGAGCCCTGCAGGTGCAAGGATCAACTCTCTCATTGAAAACTTAAGTGGCTTTTGCGTTATCTTTTCAATGATGATACCTGCCAGGACTGTATTTTGATCAGAATATTGATAGCTGCTACCCGGAGTTGTAAAGTATGGCGGCTCAAAATAGGGGTAGGCTTCTTCAGGCTGCCATATCCGGTAAAAATCGGCTTTTATGGCTTCAATGAATAAGGGGTTATAGCTGAAATCTCCCAGTCCGCTGGTATGATTAAGCAGTTGCTTTATAGTTATTTTTCCATCAACGTAGGGTTTGTTGACAATCCATTTACCGATAGTGTCACTGATGTTCAGCAAACCTTTTTCATGCAATTTCATCATCAGTGCTGCCACATAGGTTTTTGTATTACTGCCAATCGTAAAGATCATATCACTGTTTATTGGCACGCTAGTATGTGACTCACCATATGCAGCTTTCCAGATGCCGGTGTTCGGAACCAGTACTGCGACGGATGCACCTTTTATATCCAGGGCTTTGCAGGTGCTGTCAAGGACTATTTTTAAACGGGTTAAATATTCTGCCGGCAACGGAGCGTCCACATAATTTTCAGGGATCAGTGTGTCGGGATATTTTTTGCAGGATACCATTACCAAGAAGAAAACTGCAATACATGAAATGATTATTTTTTTCATTGCTACTGATTTTTTATGATGATTATTTTAAAATTCTATCCGGTAATTCAGGAAGGGGAAGAGACCGGTCTGATAAGCCGTTTTAACAGATCCGGATTTATTATCATAATAAGTGGTGTAAACATTTTTATAACCGGTCAGGTTCTGTATGTCAAACATTAATGTATGTGTACTGTGTTTAAGGTTGCGCTTATAACTGATACCTATATCAAAGCGGAAATATGCCTTTGCCTGCTCCGTATAGTACCGGTCGGTTTTATAGATTACTTTCCCCCTTGCTTTTGATGCATCAAGATCTATTTCAGAATCACGCAAACCACCACTGGTCAAAAGTTTACCATTGAGGCCCCATATATTTTTGCTTTTACGTTTCCATTCCTTTCCTGCAACGAGGTTCAGCTGGTAGTTACGGTTATACCGTGTATTAAATTCTTTATTGTCGTAGTTTGTATACTTTGAAGAGAATATTGATCCTGTTGCCAGGAAGAAATAGTTTTTGTTGAACGATTTTTCCAGGCTGATATCAACTCCGTAATTATTTCCTGTACCGGTACTGGTCAGGGGTCCGATATCTACAAGTTCATAAAAGCTGGAACTGTTCAGCATCGAGAAATAGCTATAGTTTTTCATTTCTACGGGGATATCATATAAATACTGGTAATAGACTTCCGTTTTAAACCTGAGATTGTTTGGGAATATTTTTTCATATCCCAGGACGAGATGCATGGCCTTATTCATCTCCAGGTCCTTGTTAGGGTATGAAGATGTGCTGTCGGGAGATTGGTTGTCTACATAGTACGTATACAAATGTTCAGGTCTCTCATGCAAGCCTGCTGCAATAGTGATGGTTTGTCCTTTAGATGCTTTAAAGCTCAGGGCAGCCCTTGGTTCAATACTTTTTGTTTTGTTCAGGCCAAGATAGGAACTGTGCAACCCAGTATTCAAAGTGAGGCAGTTGCTTATCCTGTATTTCCATTGCGCATAAGCCTGGAGGTAAATACTGCTACCTTCTGCAGCCAGGCTCTGTATCCATACCTTGTCAATAATGTCGTAGTACCTGTTATTGTAATCGAATGAAAGCCTGCTGCCAATGATTCCAATGCGAAGGGTACTCCTTCCATTGATCTTATTGTTGTATAATACAGAAGCCCTGTAAGCAATATCAATGTTCTCTTCATTTCCCACCTGGACCCTCTCGTATTTGTCTGATGGATTCAGGGTATCCACAATGGAACTCGCGTATTGTCCGGAAATAGCAATGATTGTTTTGATATATGACTTTTTATTTAGAAAATACTGGTGCGAGAGCCCTGCGATGCCTATTTTTCCAGGGGCATCCAAAACAAAATTGGGATCATCGTCGGTCCACCTGGAAGAATCTTTGGCAGGATCTTTTACGGCTTTATTCATTCCGCCTAAACCAAAAAATGAAAATGTGCCTGCCTTACAGGTAGGAAAATTGAATTTGAAAGACAAGTCCTGGTAATTGGGATTGACCCCGCCGAGGTTCAGGAAACTGCTTACCAGGGCAACGGTAGAGTAACGATAATTGATGAGATAGGAGGACTGACCTTTTTTACCAATAGGTCCCTCAGCAGCGGCTTCAATACCCAGCAGGCCGAGCATGAAGGAATATTCATTTTTTTCATTGTTACCATTCCTGAAAGTCAGGTCAAATGCGCCTGCTGTGGCATTTCCAAATTCTGCAGGAAATGCACCGGTATAAAAGTCAGAATTCCCAAGGGTACTACTGCTGAGCATGCTTATTGCGCCACCGGTGGAACCCAGTGAACCAAAATGATTGGGGCTGGGAATCTCTATTCCTTCCAATCTCCATAAAACACCACTGGGTGAATTGCCCCTGACGACAATCTCATTGCTTCCGTCACCATTATTGGAAACACCGGCAAAATTCTGCGCCATCCTACCCGGATCAAATGCTGAGGCGGGATATCTCTTCGTATCCTCAACAGAAAATGACCTGGCACTAACTGTCGCAAATTCATTATTTGGTTTTACCCGGTTTTTGGAAGCCTTTATGACAATTTCATTCAGGCTGCTTATTTTTTCTGTTAAGGAAATGTTCAGGTAAGCTTCCTTACCTGAACTCACCACAATTTCACCAATCACTTTATTCTCATAACCCAACATGGAAATGTCTAATGAATGCCTGCCTACAGGAACCTGGCTAAAGGTGAAATACCCCGATTCATCAGAAAGTGTAACCCTTTCACCATTGGTTAGTGTAAGCGTTGCTTTTGCCAGAGGTTTTTTTGAATCGGCATCAATGACAATTCCCTTTATTTTTTGTGTAGGGTTAGTATTGGATTTCCCTTCCTGGGAATATACAGCCAGGTTGTATATGAACATAAAACCCATCAATAATACTATTTGCCTCATAAAATTGAATTGAGAGTGCAAAATATTTATTGATACAGGCCGGGAAATATCTATTATACGTATGCCTTATTATATTATAGAAAACCCATATTTTAACATAAATTAACGGGTAAGAATTACTGTAAATTATAGGCGAGGCCAGTAAGAAATTCAAAGAAGAATGCAGATCAGGCCATCCCAGAATGGATATATTGAACGGTTCAACAGAAGTTACAGGGAAGGCGTGTTGGATGCCAATATTTTAAGTACGCTTCCCCAGGCACAGGAAGAGATTGATATATGGATTGAGGATTATAACCACCCCATCCTCATGATAGGCTGGGAAATAAAACACCCATAGAATGTTTGTAAAAATGGTTTTTACTAATTCTAGGGAAACGGAATAGTCGCCCTTCAGGCTGTAGGAAGAAGGGGGGACTCACACTTGAAGTTGATGCGTTGCTGATGATTATTTATTTCAAAGAAATTTGCGCAGGTATGGTTTCGACATGCGTTCTGGATAGTTATTTTTTTATAGGAGTAATCTACTAGACTTTCAAACAAATGAAATTCCGGGGAGTTATTTTAATAAACTGGGATAAAAGCTTCCATTATACTATGCATGTTTCAATAAGAATTCTGCATCGATTTTGAAAACCCTATACAACCCTTTTAAAAAGGGAAGATCAGGTTTACGTTTGCCGCTGAGAATTTCAGATACCTTGGATTTTGCAAGACCCAATTCTTCAGCAAGTTTTGCCTGGGTCATTTTCGTTTCAAACATTTTCAGTTCAACAATCTCGACTATGGTTTGCGGTTCTTTCCTTATTTGGAGTCCAAGAACAGTATCCTCATAATATTCGGCTGCAGCTGACATAGCTGCCAGTTTTTTTAATTCAGAAGC
>JANMMA010000095.1:0-5982 GCA_031372815.1 Sphingobacteriales bacterium | reverse complement strand
ACAGCAAAAGATGCAAGAAGACCTGAAAATATGGGTATTTTGTTTTTTGATGCTGACAATGACGGAGATTATGATTTGTATTGCGCCAGTGGAAGTAATGAATTCGCAGAAAACTCAAAGGACTATCAAGATCAGTTTTTCATCAATGACGGTTCGGGAAATTTTCAATTTGAAACTTCAGGTGTTTTTCCTAAAAATTTTACAAGCAAGAGTTGTATTAAGGCAGCCGATTATGATAATGATGGCGATCTGGACCTATTCTTAGGGGGAAGATGTATACCGGGGAAATATCCTTTCCCTGCAAATTCATTTATCTACCGGAATGATTCAAAAGCTGGTAAAATAACATTTACTGATGTTACAAAGGAGGTTGCACCGGAACTGGTTAACATAGGAATGGTGTGTGATGCCTTATGGTCAGATTTTGACAATGATGAAAGTATAGATTTGGTTATTGTGGGTGAATGGATGCCCATAACTTTTCTGAAGAATATTAGCGGCAGATTCAAAAACGTATCAGCTTCATCAGGTATCTCAACGAAATATGGATGGTGGAATAGTATTGTAGCTGGTGATTTTAACAACGATGGACTTGTAGATTATGTAGCGGGTAACGTAGGGTTAAATTCTTTCTATCGGCCAAGTGAACGGTACCCGGTAAATGTGTACGCAAAAGATTTTGACGGAAACGGAAATAGCGAGTCAATAGTGACGGTTTACCTGCCTGATGAAAAAGGAACAAGGAAAGAGTTTCCGGCCTTCAACAGGGATGATGTGGTTGGTCAGCTACCCGGATTGAAGAAGAAATTTTTAACTTACAAGGACTTTGCCAGCGCAGATATCAGTACACTTATTACCACTGAACAAATGAATGGCGCACTGAAAAAAAGTATAAATACTGCCGCAAGTTGTTTTATTCAAAATAGGGGGAATGGGCAATTTACTATGTCTCCGCTGCCTGTATCAGCGCAACTTGCACCTCTATTCGGAATGATTTCCGATGATGTGGATGGTGATGGCAATCTTGATTTGATCATAACAGGGAATGACTTTGGAAACGAAGTGACAAATGGCAGGTATGATGCATTTAATGGGCTGGTATTAAAGGGAAATGGCAAAGGAAGTTTCAACAGTCTTTCTATTACGCACTCGGGATTGTATATACCCGGCAATGGCAAAGCGCTGGTAAGCCTAAAAGGTCGTGATAATTCATATCTTATTGCCGCATCTGAAAACCGGGGGCCTCTTCGTGTTTTCAAAAGTTTTCAGACCTCCCTGCAGTGGATAAAACCAGGCACTGCAGATAAATACCTTATCATAACGCTCAAAACCGGTGCGATGCGCAAAGTAGAATTATACAGTGGAAATTCATTCCTGTCTCAGTCAACAAGATTTGTAGCCGTAAATGGTTCGATTAAAATTATTGAAGCCATTAATAGTAAAATGGCAAAGCGGATAATTTACACCAGCAAATAGGAAATGTAAGCACTATTATACTTTTGAGTATATCAATCCCGGGAAACTAAGCAGTACAAAAATTTTGCAGATATCAAATCCTTCCAATATCTTTGAAATTCTTCAATTGACGTTTATGATTTTCTCTTTCTGATTAGGCTATCCTAATCAACATCTGCACAACATTCCAGGGCATTGCCCTAATTTTTACATTTTAATAATCAATCATGTCGTCAGCTTTAAAGCTTCAACGTATATCACATTTTTACGCCATTATAAAAGAATCTCTTCGGGGCGAAGAGCAGGATTATACGACCGGTAGTTTACGACGCGCCGTTATCCTTCTGGCTATTCCAATGATGCTTGAAATGAGCATGGAAAGTGTTTTCGCCCTGGTAGATATATTTTTTGTTAGTCACCTTGGAAAACATGCCACGTCTACGGTTGGACTTACAGAATCAGTCATCACTATTGTGTATTCTATCGCCATCGGCATCAGCATGGCCGCTACTGCCCTCGTGGCCAGGAGGGTAGGAGAGAAAGACATACAGGGGGCCAATAAAGCTGGTATGCAGGCTATTGTCCTTTCATTGGCAATTATTCTTTTGCCCAGCATTTTTGGATTTATCTATGCCGAAGACATCCTGCGCATCATGGGAGCGGAAGAGGAGGCTATACAAACAGGCAGCAGCTACACACGCATCCTGATGGCGGGAAGTTCTGTAATCATGTTACTATTTCTCATCAATGGCATTTTTCGCGGTGCGGGCGATGCCATGATGGCTATGAAAAGCCTTTGGGTTGCTAATATTTTCAACATCATTTTATGTCCGCTGCTCATCCGCGGTTATGGCCCATTTCCGGAACTCGGAATAACAGGAGCTGCACTGGCAACCACCATAGGAAGAGGATTGGGAGTACTGTACCAGTTGTATCACCTGGGTTGGGGTACAGGCATAATAAAACCCAGGCTAAAATATTTACTGCCCGATATGGGCATCATAAAAACCATCATAAAAATAGCACTGCCTGGTACCATGCAGTTCATTATTGGTTCCGGTAGTTGGATCGTACTTGCGAGTCTTGTGGTGCAGACTGGTCAAAGTGATGCATCCGCAGGTTATCAAATTGCGATAAGGATCGTTATGTTTTTTCTATTGCCTGCTTGGGGGATGAGTAATGCGGCGGCAACGCTGGTTGGACAAAACCTTGGTGCAAAAAACCCGGAAAGGGCGGAAGCATCAGTACTTAAAACAGCAAAATATAATGCGCTGTTTATGGCCGTAGTTTCGCTGATCATGTTATTGTTTGCAAAACCCATCGCGTCATTTTTTACTACTGATCCGGCCGTGATGTACTATGCAGTGTTAGCCATGCGTATTGTGGCTGCCGGATATGTATTTTATGGAATTGGGATGGTAATGAGCAATGCATTTAACGGGGCAGGAGATACAAAAACTCCCACCTACATTAATCTTTTCGGGTTTTGGTTCTTTCAGATACCGTTGGCTTTTTTGTTGGCTAAAGGCCTGGGACTTGGCCCGATCGGTGTGTTCATCGCCATACCCGTTGCGGAGACGGCCATCAGCTTAACATCCTGGTATTTTTTCAAGAAAGGGAAGTGGAAGAAGATAGATATCTAACCCTGATTTTTCATCATTTCTTCAAACAACTTTTCATACTCAGCCTCTGCCTGCTGTAGCTGCCTGGTGAAATCCTGGTATTTTTTTTCAGCATCGCGGAATTTATTTTTATCCGCATAAATTTCCGGATCACCAAGTTGCGATTCGGCCTGCACTTTTTTTTGCTGTAGGTCGGCAACACGGAGTTCTGATTCAGAAAATTTCTTTTGTATGCGCTTTTGTTCTTTGAGTTTTTCAGGATCCTGCTGAACAGGTTTTTTCTCTTCTTTTTTCTTTTCTTTCGGTTCGTTGAAAACAGGCTTCTCCTGTACCTGCCTGGTCTTCATCCTGACTTTCCAGTCGACCCACTCTTCATAGCCACCCTTAAACTCCTTAATTTTTCCTTCATCGATCTCCCAGATCTTGTTGGCTGTTTTCGAAATGAAATACCTGTCGTGGCTCACCAGGATCAAACTTCCTTCATATCGATTCAGTGATTCGATCAGCAGTTCCACGGAATGAATATCAAGGTGATTCGTAGGTTCATCCAGTATCAGAAAATTCGCCTTACTCACAATTGTTTTTGCTAAAGCAACCCTTGCTTTTTCGCCTCCACTCAGTACTTTGATCCTTTTGTCTGCGTCGTCCCCACTGAATAAAAAGCATCCCAGCAATGTCCTTAGTTCCAGTTCAGTTTTCTGGCTTCCACAGTTTTTCATTTCATCAAGAATGGAATTGTTCATATTGAGCGCTTCCAGCTGATGCTGCGCATAAAAACTCTCCTGCACATTGTGACCCCAGATGCGTTCGCCATCAAAAGTTTCTGTTCCTGCAACGATCCTGAGTAAGGTAGACTTACCCTTTCCATTGGCACCAATGAGTGCGATCTTATCGCCGCGGTCAATTTCTGCGCCCGTATGTTCAACGATCCTTAGGGCACCGAAAAACTTCGAAACATCTTTCAACGTACACAATACACGTCCCGGTGTTTTCTCTACCTGGAAATTGATCCTGATGCTGGGCCTTTCAATAGCCACGTCTTCGATCTTATCCATTCTTTCCAATCGCTTTGCCACACTTTGCGCCTGCGCCGCTTTGGAAGCTTTGGCCTTGAATCGTTCAATAAATCTTTCCTGTTGCCGTATGTAATCCTGCTGATTTTCAAAAGCCCTTTGTTGCAGTTCTACCCGAAGTTGTTTTTCTTTTTCATAGAAATCGTAGTTGCCGGCATAAAAATGGAGTTGTTGCTGGTAGAGTTCAACAATTTTCGTGACCATCCTGTTGAGGAAATACTTATCATGGCTTACGATCACCACCGAACCCTGGTAATGCAACAGGTATTTTTCCAGCCATTCGATCGAAGGAAGGTCAAGGTGGTTTGTAGGCTCATCTAGCAACAACAAATCCGGTGATTGCAGGATCATTTTAGCCAGCAACACGCGCATCCTCCATCCACCACTAAACTGTTTATAGGGTCTTGTCAGGTCCGCATTGGCAAAGCCCAGTCCCTGTAACACTTCTTCTGTGCGATGATGAATTGTATACCCCCCCGCCAGTTCGAGCTCATGAAGTTTATCGGTGTAGTCGACCAGCTTCTTATCATCATGATCACGTTCAAGCTCAATGCCCAATGCTTCAATTTCTTTTTCGAGCTTCAGGATCTTATCAAAAGCGCCTAACGCAACATTAAAAATCGAATCCTCAGTATCAAAACCAAGTAGGTCCTGGTGAAGGTAACCGATCTGCATGCCCCGGCTTTTTTCTACCGATCCGCCTGAGGGATTGATTTCACCAGCCAGTAATTTTAATAAGGTGGACTTGCCGGTACCATTATAACCGATGAGCCCGATCCGCTCATTTGGCTGTATATGCCATGTCGCCTCTTTTAATATTGTCCGTGAGCCAAATTCAAACGTCAGATCCTGTAACCCTGCAAGCATGCTAAATATTCTGTTATCAAATGAAGGGGCAAATTTAATGGCTATCTTTGAACCTTATGGAATTCATTATGAAATATCTGTTTTTCGCGATGTTTGTGATCCTGTTTGCTTCTTGTAATAGCGGTTCCGACAAAACCGTAGCGGACTCTACTGTGTCAAAACCAGGTGGTGTCAGCCTTCAGATGAGTAGTCCAACCCAAATCTCCATCGCTAATGCCCTCACCGCTTATTATGCTTTGAAAGATGCCCTGGTGGAGGCCGACACGCTCGCCGCAAGCAATGCATCCAGTAAACTTGCGTCCCTGGCCGACAGTATTACTGTGGAAGGACTTACTGACTCAGCAATGATCACTACCATAAAAACGTTTAGCGGCACCATTGCTTCAGAGGCCATTGCCCTTCCCCAGGAAAATAATATCACCGAAAAAAGACGGGCCTTCAGTATGATCACGGAAAATTTTTATCCTTTACTGCAGGCTGTTCAGTATCAAGGCGGTATGGTGTACCAACAGATGTGCCCCATGGCATTTAATGATAACGAAGCAGCTTATTGGCTTAGCGACAGCCGCGAGGTTGTTAACCCTTACCTGGGTAAAAAGCATCCGAAATATTCAGGCGGAATGCTTCATTGCGGAGAGGTTAAGGATTCTATCAACTACCGTAAATAACTGAACCTTTGCCACTACTAATGGTTAATCGTTATATGATTTTAAGGTTACTGGCTGCTGCCATATTTTTTCTGCTTTCTATCCCCGGTACGGCACAGAAAAAGTATACGATCAGCGGATACATCCGCGATTCGCTGAGCCGGGAAACACTTATCGGGGCTTCCATCACCATACAGGGGGAAGGTAAAGGTGTCAACAGCAATCAATTCGGTTTCTATTCCATCACCCTTCCTGAGGGCAATTATAACGTCACCTGCAGTTTTATAGGCTACCTGCCCACAGAAAAAAATATTCAAC
>JANMMA010000078.1:0-12050 GCA_031372815.1 Sphingobacteriales bacterium | reverse complement strand
TTCCTACACCTACCTGAACTATAAGTCGCCCTTGCTCTACCAACTTATGCCACTACTCGGCGAACAATTCCGGCACGTATTTCCTGAACTGCTGCAACAAATGGATTTTGTAAGTAAGGTAGTAAAGGAAGAAGAAGAATCGTTTCTTCATACACTTGGCAAGGGGCTGCGTAAAATGGAAGAACTCAATGCGGCAGCCGCGCAATCGCGTATAATCGATGGGTTTGCAGCATTTGAACTGTTCGACACATTTGGTTTTCCGGTTGACCTTACCAGGCTGATCGCGCAGGAACAGGGACTTCAGGTTGATGAGGCAGGTTTCGAAAAAGAAATGCAACTGCAAAAGACGCGGAGTCGCGCCGCTACCACCCTTGACACGGGAGACTGGGTTACGGTGAACGATATTGTTGAAGAAGGTTTTGTAGGATATGATTACCATAAAATCAAAACGCAGGTTACCCGTTACAGGAAGGTCACTGCAAAAGGGAAAGAACAATACCAGATCATATTGGCATCCACTCCATTTTATGCAGAAAGCGGTGGGCAGGTAGGCGATACCGGTACCTTGCAATTTGATGGAGAGACCATCAGGGTTACCGATACAAAAAAGGAAAATGACCTGATACTCCATTTTACCCGATTCCTGCCCCAGGAAATTGCAGGTCAGGTGGACGCCGTGGTGGACAGCGAGGAAAGAATATATACTATGTATAACCATACCGCAACACACCTGCTTCATGCAGCACTGCGGACGGTGCTTGGAAAACATGTTGCACAGAAAGGATCACTCGTGAATAGCGAACACCTGCGATTCGACTTCTCTCATTTTGCGAAAATGACAGATGAAGAGATCCGTAGTGTTGAGTATATGGTGAATGACAAGATCAGGGAAAACATTCCTGTAGTAACAAAGATCATGAATAAGGAAGAAGCCCTGGAACTGGGGGCCATGGCTTTATTCGGAGAAAAATATGGGGATAGGGTCAGGGTGGTAATTATAGACCCCCATTATTCCATTGAACTTTGCGGGGGTACGCACGTCATGCATACAGGAATGATTGGTGTGTTCAACATCCAGTCAGAAGGCGCAGTAGCCTCCGGCGTGAGGAGGATCGAAGCGCTCACTGGTCCGAAATCATTCGGATTCCTAAGCAGCCAGCTTAATAAAATCAAAGAACTGGGAACACTGTTGAAAGCTGCTGACCCCGTTAAAGCGATTGAAAAACTCATCCAGGAAAACTCAGCTTTGGAAAAAAAAGTAGAGCATCTTGAAAACCGGGTGCTGGTGGGAATAAGAAATGATCTTCTTCATAAAGACGAAATCATCAATGGGGTCACCTTTGTTGGAGAAATCGTAAATGTTTCCAATCCGGACGCACTAAAAAAACTTTGCTTCGACCTTAAGAATAATCTCCACGATTATGTTGCTGTTCTTGGCGCCAACATTGGCGGTAAGCCATACCTGGCGATCGGTATATCAGACACTGTTGTAGCAGCGCGGCAACTAGATGCTGGAAAGATTATTAAACAAACTGTCGCGCCATTAATTAAAGGCGGAGGGGGCGGACAGAAAAACCTGGCTACAGCTGGTGGACAAGATGCCAGTACACTTCACGAAGTTATTGAGGCAGTGAAAAAACTACTGATCCAGGATTTTCATCCACTCATCCCATAAATCTTCCCTTCGACACCACGATGTATATTTTAACATTTGCGAAGACTTTCGTATATCAAAATTTTCCTTAGATTTGATCTACTAAACATTTCGTACAAAAAAATGCAACGTATATGAGCCGGAAAATTTTTGCCATCATGTTATGTTTGTTTATTTCCATGTCAGTGTGGGCACAGCAAACAACCAGAACTAAGGAAAAGAAAGAGGAAATCACCATTAAGAAAAAGGCTGGTGACGAAAAAAAAGGCCGTGATGAAAAAATGACCATCATTATTGATGGTGATAAAATTACTGTCAATGGCAAACCCCTTGCGGAATATAAAGGCGATCAGCTGGTGATCAGGCATAACGACCTCGATAATTTGAAAATCGAGCTGGACCGTGAAGGCGATAACCTTAGGAATATGAAGATTCAACTGGATCGCGACGATATGGCAAGAATGCATGACGGTATGGCGATGATGGAAAGGGATTTGCGTAGAAGCCTGTCGCCGGGAATGATGGAGAGAGAACTCCAGCGAAGCCTTGCACCTAAAATGCGGGAAATGGAAAGAATGAGAATTGAAGGGCATCCGGCTCCCTGGGGCGAGGATTTCGATTTTGATTTTAATTTTGAAGGATCGCCTGAAATGAAGATGATGATGGATGGTAAGCCAAGGACACAACTTGGCGTTAGCTTGGAGAAGGCAGACAAAGGTGTTAAGATCACGGATGTTATGTCGGAAAGTCCGGCGGCAAAAGCCGGCCTTAAAGAAGGCGACGTTATTGTAAAGTTTAATGGCAAAGCAGTTACCGAACCTCAGGCGCTGTCTACCATGGTACAGGAAAAAAAGCCCGATGACCAGGTGGAAGTAACCTATATCCCCTCCGGACAGAAAAAAGAAAAAAAACTAACCGTTAAGCTTGGTGCGTCAGCGCCTCAGGCCTTCTCTTTTAAAAGCCCAAATCCCAGGGTGCGCGTAACACCGGGCGCTCCTTATCCCGGCCGTAGCTGGGGCGGGGGAGATGATAATATGATGCGCGATGCTCCAGGGGAGTTTTTCTTTAGGAATGAAACAAGAAGGCCTATGCTGGGAATAAAAATCCAGGATATGGAAGATTCTTCCGGCGTAAAAGTGCTGGATGTTGACGACGACTCACCTGCTGCTACCGCGGGTATCAAGGAAGATGATGTGATCACACAGATCGATGGGCAACCTGTAAAAAACACCGATGATGCAAGGGAAGTCTTACATCAGGCTGGTGCAAAAAATCTCTATTCAGTGAACGTGAAGCGTAATGGAACACCCATGACGTTGCAGGTTAAACTGCCTGTTAAACTAAAGAAAGCCGAACTCTAATAACGAATGGTAAAGTTTTGTAAACGACCTCCGCAAAAGCGGGGGTTGTTTTATTTTCAATAGTTTTGCGGTTCAATTTTTTGATGGCTACAGAAACCTCTAAATACGAAGTTGTCATTGGTCTTGAAGTACATGCACAGTTGCTCACGGAAAGTAAACTGTTTTCTGGTGATTCAACTACGTTCGGTGCGCCCCCAAATAGCCAGGTAAGTCCAATTACCCTAGGCCATCCGGGCACCCTTCCAATGATGAACGAAAAAGCAATCTCTCACGCCGTTAAAATGGGTCTCGTCTGCCATTCCGTGATCGAACGCACTAACTATTTTGCACGCAAGAATTATTTTTATCCCGATCTGCCAAAAGGCTACCAGATATCCCAACATACCACACCCATTTGTAAAGGCGGTCATGTTACGATCAGTGTCAGCGGTGTAACAAGAGACATAAAGCTCACCCGTATACATCTGGAAGAAGACGCTGGTAAAAGTATTCATGACGTGGATCCGGGGTTCACCTGCATTGACTACAATAGGGCAGGGGTTGCATTGGTCGAGATTGTTTCTGAGCCTGATATGAGAAGTGCTGAGGAAGCTTTTGCATTCTTAACTGCATTAAGAAAAATGGTTCGGTGGATAGGTGTGTGCGATGGAAACATGGAAGAAGGCAGTATGCGTTGTGATGCCAATATTTCCCTTCGTAAAAGAGGTGAATCAGCGTTGGGAACAAAAGTGGAAGTCAAAAATCTTAACTCTATCAGGAATGTAAAGAAAGCTATTGAGATTGAAACAGCACGTATTGCCAGCTTATTGGACAGTGGTACGCCGGTAATGCAGGAAACCAGGAGTTTCAATGCCGACGATGATTCTACATTTTCTATCCGAACGAAAGAAGACGCGGACGACTACCGTTATTTTCCCGATCCTGACCTTACGCCATTTATAATTACTGATGAGGACCTTAAAAGATATCAAAGTGAAATTCCAATGCTTCCGGAAGAATGGATTCACACTTTATTGCAGGATTATCAGCTATCTGAATATGACGCGAGGATATTGGTGGAGGAACCGGAATTGTTGAAATATTACCTTTCGATCACCAGTGTGTGCAAACAATATAAGGCGGTGTCTAACTTTTTGATTGGACCTGTTAAGTCATACTGCAATGAAAACTCACTCGATATAACGTCGATACTTATTATGCCCGGGCATTGGAAAATTCTGGTTGACATGGTTGACAACGCAAGGATAAATTTTTCCGTGGCGGCATCCCGGCTGATTCCTTTGATGATACAGGATCCTTCTACAGATCC
This sequence comes from Sphingobacteriales bacterium, assembly GCA_031372815.1. Lineage (GTDB taxonomy): Bacteria > Bacteroidota > Bacteroidia > Chitinophagales > Chitinophagaceae > Pollutibacter. The sequence continues at coordinate 7,726 of JANMMA010000078.1, read as the reverse complement.
TGCTGACATTGCTGCTCAGCATAATTTATTCCAGGTCTCAGACAGTGGTGAACTTGAAACCTGGGTGGATGAAGTGTTGAAAAAAATGCCAGAAAAGGTAAATGAATTCAGAAAAGGAAAGAAGGGACTAATTGGCCTTTTTGTGGGGGAAGTAAAAAAGATATCTTCCGGTGTAGCAGATCCCAAAATGACCACCGAGATACTTTTGCAAAAACTAAATCAATCCGTATGATGAAAAAATATATCGTTCTTTTGTTGGTCATCCTGGTGGTATCATGTAACGATGAAGCAGATAATAATTTGAAAATAAAAGGTGTAGTGACTAATAATCCTGCCAGGCAGACTGTGTACCTGGATGCTATCGAACTTGATGCAGTAACGCCTAGAATGCTTGACACGACTATGCTTGATGGTGCTGCACCAAAATTCAGTTTAACCGGAACGCCTACGGAATACGAAGGCATTTACCGTTTGCGCTTTGAAAAAGACAACGTTTTTATTTTATTGGTGAATGACAGGAATGATATTGAAGTGACGGCCGACTGGAAAAATTTCGGATCTTACACAACCAATTCGAAAGCAAGCAATTCATTCAGGGAAGTGTTGAAAACATTTAATGACCGGCTTGCTATAATAGATACAATGCGAAAAGGTATCCTCGAAGCAAACAGCAAACAGGAATCAGACAGTCTGATTGATTTGAGGGACAGTGAGTTCCGTACTTATGTTAATGGCACGGAAGACTATTTATTAAAATTTGCTGATACAACTGCCAGTCCTGCAATTGCTCTTTACATCGTTGGTCCACTGTTACGCTCGCAGCTTGAACCGGCACGTTTTGAGCCGGTAATGGCAAGCATGTCGAAGCGTTTTTCTTCCCATGCTATGGTTCAGAAGATCGTGAAAGAATATTTTGATTACATGCAAAGTCTGAAACAGAAACAACTTTCAGACCTTACAGGAAAACCTGCTCCGGAATTTACTTTGCCAGATACAGAAGGTAAACCGACGTCATTGAGTTCTTTCCGTGGAAAATATGTACTGATTGATTTCTGGGCAAGTTGGTGTGGTCCATGCAGGCAGGAAAATCCAAACCTTGTAAAGGTGTACAATCAGTTCAAGGATAAGAATTTCACCATATTGGGCGTGTCGCTTGATCGCGCAAAACAACCCTGGTTACAGGCGATAAAAGATGACCAACTCAACTGGAAGCAGGTAAGTGATCTTAAATACTGGGAAAGTGCTGTTGTGCCTTTATACCACTTTGAAGGCATACCTTATAATGTATTGATTGATCCAGAAGGAAAAGTAGTTGCCACACGCCTCCGAGGACCTGCACTTCAGAATAAATTGCAGGAACTGCTGAAATAACTTTCTCAACTTGTCCCACATTTCAGTATTGACTCATTTGCAAATTCTGCAGGTATAAACATGGACCCATCAACGATGCGAATATACCTGGCCGTTATAAAAGGTTCTCCATTGATTCCGCTAATATTCATTATAATGGACGGTTCCTGGTTTTAATAAATTCCGTTTAACGGTTATATAAATATAACTAGTGCAGTGTAAAAGAAAAGCCGCCTCGGTTAGGAGGCGGCTTTTGAAATAACCAAAAAAGCGGAATCAATAACCGTCGTTCTGAACCATTTCTTTATTAGTCACCAATTCATTGTTTGATATGGGCCAGATATAGAGGTTGGAAGAAGGGCCATAGGCGGCAACAGATCCTTTTGCATTAAAACTTCCACCGGTGCGTGTTACATCGGAAGAACGGAAACCTTCACCTAACAGTTCGATCCTTCTTTCGAGGAGAATGGCATTGATGAGGTCGTCTTTAGTTGCCGGAGCGAGGGTAACTGTTGCATCAGAACGCTGGCGAACAGCATTCAGTAAGGCCAGTCCTCTTGTACTCACAGCAGCGGCCTGGCGTGCTTCAGCTTCTGCTACGTTGAGCATTACTTCTGAATAACGTATCACCGGAGCCCAGTCCGGAAGACTACCTGCATTGTTTGGCCATTTGCGTAAGTATGTTTGTCCGCCAGAAGCAATATTGAATGCACGGCGTGCATCTGTTGCGCCCCATGCGGTACTGGCAACAATACCATTTCCGGAAGTATTCAGCGCGAAGTCACCATTTCCGTTTGGTCCGGGATTGTAGTAACTGTTCAAACTGTTTTGTGTACCGGGAAGGTCAAGTCCTGTAAACGGCATAGACAATACACTTTCCGCTGTGGTATAAGAAGTGAATGTGGTAGCGATACTTGGGTTAAGCTTGTTGGCTACACCTGTAGATGCCTGAAACGGCGCAGATGCAGAAACCATTTTATTGCCTTCAGTGATCACTTTAGCGTAATCACCCATCGACAAATAAACCCTTGTTTTCAAAGCGACGGCGGTATTCCTGTGAGCACGTGTCGTGTTTAATTCAGCAGTCGCATAGTTCAAAGGAAGATCAGTTTCCGCTTCATTAAGATCTTTTACAATCTGCGCATATACTTCAGCTACCGTTGACCTTGCGATGTTGTTGCTTCCGCTTGACGTAATTGCGGTAATACGCAAAGGGACGCCAGGCTTATTGCCGTTACCCTCGGTAAAAGGCCTTGCATAGATTTGTAACAGCGAGAAGTAAGAGAGTGCGCGTACAAATTTAGCTTCAGCGATATAATTTTTCCGAAGGTTGTCTGCAATAGGTGCGGCAGTAAGGCCTTCAATAACAACATTAGCCCTGTTGATTGTGGCATAGGCTGCAGCCCAGAAGTTCTGCACTTCGTTTGCCGTAGGGGTTACGGTAAAGTTCCAGGTAAGGAAGGCGGTAACGCCATTGTTTGTAAGATTGATGAATTCTTCACCACGCACATCCTGGTAAACCAGGTAACGTCCTGCGTAGAACTGTCCTCCTTTGAGAGCGGAATAAATACCATTAACCTGCTGCAATGCCCTTTCGGGGGTGTCGAAGGCAACGGCGTCAGACAATTGAGTCTGCGGTATAGGGCTCAGCCTGTCTTTCTGACAAGACGCAAATATTGCCCCGATGATTAAAATTGATATTATCTTAAGTTTCATGTTTCTTTTTTTATGATTAGAATCCAACATTCACACCAAACAGTATGGTCCTTGCTTGTGGTACAGAGTTACGGTCAACACTAGGGCTACCGTTAGAGTTACCATTGGTAGATGTTTCAGGATCGAAACCAGTATAATTGGTGATCGTGAAAGCATTCTGCACAGCTGCATAGAACCTTATAGAGTTGATGCCGATACGATCCATCATTGTTTTTGGAATAGTGTATCCTATGGCGATATTCCTGCCTTTGATAAAATTACCCTTTTCAACGTTTTGTGATTGTACCAGGGCAGAACCATTAGACAGGTTATCACCAAATACAATACGTGGAATCTCAGTAACGTCACCAGGTTTCTGCCAGCGGGTAAGTACGTCTTTAGAATTGTTCCAGTTACGCTGATCTCTTAAACCAGCTTTGGTGCCATTATATACATAATTACCGCCGGAGAAGAATAACAGGAGGTTGAAGTCAAACCCTTTGAATCGAACGGTGTTGTCCCAACCGCCCGTCCACTTTGGAAGTGCTGGTCCGATGATCTGACCGTCAGATGCCTGGTCTGCGCCACGTGTTGCAGGTGTTCCATCCATATTGGTCCATCGCTGGGCAGCGGCATGGTTATACTGCACATCACGCTCAGTGATATTTCCGGATGCATCTTTAATGCGCTGCACGAATATCCTTTGACCATTTGTAGGATTTACACCTTTGGTCCGAACGGCATAAAAACTTCCGATTGATTCGCCTACACGGATAATACTCGGTTGCTCAAGGCCTGAAGTCTGAACAAAAATGTCAGCGTTACCCTCAGCAAGTGCGGTAACCGTATTTTTCAGTGTAGTGATGTTGAAATTAGACGTCCAGGTAAAATCAGTATTACGTATGGGCGTAGTATTCAGTGTCAGCTCAATACCTGTATTCTTCATGCTTCCGATATTGGTCAGGATAGCATTTCCCGGAATACCAGCGGAAGGTGATTGCGGATTATTCAGGATAAGGTTATTGATATCATTCTTGTAATAAGCGAATTCAATATTAATTCTGCTGCTCAACAAGCTCATATCAAAACCGAGATCCAGTTTTTTAGATGATTCCCAACGTAGGTTACGATTACCGGCCTGGCTGTAGAACAGGTTAGCCTGTGTTCCATAAAGCCCCGAGTTGAAAAAGCTGTAAAAAGCATAGTCATTAATACCTTGATTGTTACCAACGAGGCCATAACTTGCTTTCAACCTTAAACTGTTGATGTTTTTGCCCAGGCCGCTATTGCGAAAGAACCCTTCCTCAGAAACAGCCCATCCCAATGAACCGCCATAGAAATTACCATATTTGTTTTCCGGCGCAAAAGCTGAATAACCATCACGGCGTGCATTAACAGACACATAGTATTTGCCGGCATAGTTGTAGTTCAACCTTCCCAGGAAAGACACGAGGTAATTTTCTCCATAAAAATTTCCGGCAGGAACAATGGTTCCAAAGCCCCCCTGGTATTCGTCATAGAAAGGATCGGTTTGGCCCCTTCTGTCCGCACCCCATCCCTGGGAATTGGAGTACTGTTGTTCATTACCAACAAGTAGGTTAACGTTATTTTTTCCAAAAGCCTTGTCGAAAGTCAGGAGGTTCTGCCAGTCCCAGCGACGGTAAGTCTGCTGTGTGTTCTGCGCCGCTCCAGCGAACTGTACACCATCACCATGAAGCGCGGCCCTGAATTCCTTATTGGTTACATTCAGGTTATCGATACCATAAACAGTTCTGAAATTAAGCCATTTGGTAAAGTTGAGCTGTGCAAAAACGTTACCAATGATCCTGTCGTTCTCAGAGCTGAATTTGTTGTTATCGATAATGTACTGTGGATTATAGAAAGACAATGCGGTCCTGTTGTTTCCTTGTCCGATCGTATTGGCTACGGTATTGATGTTATAGGTACCGTCAGCATTAAAGGGAGCAACGTTTGGCGCAAGTACGATAGGTAAACGTCCAAGGCCGGCAATACTGAATGCCTGGCCTGGAAGAGAACCTGTATTCGGTGCCCTGTTGATCGAATTGGTGTAGTTCATATTACCTCCCAGTTGCAACCATGAAGACACCTTATGGTCAACATTCAGCCTTCCTGTCATCCGCCTGAAATCGTTTCCGACAAGCATACCCTCCTGGTTGGTATAACCAGCAGAAAAAAAGTATGATGTTTTATCATTTGCACCGGACACATTCACTGAATGGTTCTGTGAAATACCTGTACGATAAACTACATCATACCAGCGTGTATCGATAAGTTTACCATTGGCATCATTCTGGGTGAAGAATCCACGCGCCGGAGTGCCGGGTGCAGCAACAGGAGGTGTTCCTGCATTGGTCAGACCTTCATTCTTAATGGTGGTATATTCAGTAGCGTTCAAAACGTCAACTAGATTGAATGCTTTAGTGTATCCAACCCATCCGTCGTAGTTAACGCGGGCACGACCCTGGCGGCCTTTGCGGGTAGTTATCAATAAAACACCGGCAGATGCACGTGAACCATAAATGGCAGCAGCAGCAGCATCTTTCAACACTTCCACGCTCTCGATATCGTTAGGGTTAATATCGCCCAGGATGTTGTTAGAGGCAGTACCGCCGGCATTACCGGTAAACGTAGGTACACCATCAACAACTACGAGGGGAAATGAACTCAGACTGATCGAGTTTACACCACGTACACGAATGACCGGAGGATTGTTCAGCACACCATTTGGCATGGTTACACTTACTCCCGCCATTTGGCCAGATAATGCCTGGTCAAAACTTTGTACAGGTAAATTTTTGATTGCATTTCCCTTCACACTGGCAATGGTACCGGTAATGTCTTTGCGACGCTGTGTACCATAGCCCACTACCACTACTTCCTGCATGGAACGGTCTTCCTGGGAGAGGGTGAAGTTGAAATCTGTACGTCCGGATACTGCAACGTCCTGAACGGCAAGTCCAACAGCCGATAAAACAAGACGTGAATTATTGGGTACGGTAAGTGCAAACGTACCGTCGGCGTTCGTCGTTGTACCGTTGTTTGTACCCTTAATGGTGACAGATGCGTTAGGGACCGGGTTTCCGGACGCATCTGTAACACGGCCACTCACCTGCCGCGTTTGTGCCAGAAGTTGTCCTGCAAGCAGAACTACCCCTAACACCAAAAACACTAGTTTTCTCATGTTACAATTTTTGGTATTAAATAATTGGAGGCGCAAGATACTGTTTAGGAAGAACCTAATAAAGACAAAACACTACTAAATATCGCTGCAGCAATAGCCAGGAGCTATGATTTAGCTTTAGAAGTTGTCAATAACAGTACCGGCAAAAGAATCAGGTTGGTTAGTGTTGCGGCTAGCAGGGTAAGTGAGGTGAGCCATCCCAGGGCCTGGGTTCCGCCAAATCCGCTGAAAACAAAAATGATAAAGCCTGCGATCAGTACCATAGACGTATAGATGATGCTGATGCCCGTATGACGAAGCGTCTGCATGACGGTTTCTTTAACATCACCGTCGTGCACTGGCAGTTCCTGCTTATAATTCACCAGGAACCGTATCGTGACATCAATGGCAATACCGAGTGCCACACTGAATATCAATACGGTGGATGGTTTGATCGGAATGCCCGTCCAACCCATAACGCCGGCGGTTAACAACAACGGAATAACGTTGGGTATAAGGGAGCAGATCAATATTCGAAACGACCGGAAAAGGTAGAGCATACAAAGGGCTATGAATAAGAAAGCCCACATGATACTGTCGCGCAACCCATTTATAATGAATCTGCTGCCTTCGAGAAAGGTGACACTGGTGCCGGTAAACTTTACCGTGTAAATCGAACTGTCGAAATAATAATTTGCTCTAGTATTCAGGCTGTCCAGCAATATAGGTAGCCTTTTGCTTCCAATATCTGCCATATTCACGCTGATCCGGGTTACCTGCCTGTTGCTATCCATAAAGGCCGACATTAACTTCGCAAAAGTTCCTTTACTGGCAGCGGTATCTTTTTTCACGCGGAGGTAATCGCCCACAAAAGCACCGTCAAAGCTGTTCGGCATTACATAGTTATTACTGTCGCCCTCATAAAATCCCTGTTTGGCAAATTTCAAACCTTCAGCGAGGGAGAGGGGTCTGGCCATTTGAGGATGCGCGGCAATTTCACGACTGAATGAGTCTACTTTATCAAAGATGGCAAGCGCACGCGCGCCTGCGAATCCATTTTTCTTTTTCGTATCAACCGTTATTTCAAGCGGCATAATGCCTTTGAACTGAGTTTCAAAAAATTTCAGGTCGCGGTAGATAACGTCAGTCTTGGGCAGGTCATCTACAATGAAACCCCTCGCCTTTAAGCGTGTCATACCCGTAACGGAAAAAACGATAAGTGCCAGGGTGATGCCATAAATCACTTTTTTATGGTTAAACACCCATAACTCCAGTTTAGCCAGGATATTGGCCAGATGCTTATTGTCAAGGTAATCAAGATGCCTGTCCTTAGGTTCTGGCAAGTAGCTCAACGCTGAAGGCAGCAGGATAAATGAAATAAAGAAAATGGCCATGATGTTGATGCCAGCCACAATACCAAACTCTTTAAGGATAGCACTTTTAGTCAGTGCAAAAACGGCGAATCCAATTGCTGCGGTAATGTTGCAGAATAAGGTAACT
>JANMMA010000056.1:0-2034 GCA_031372815.1 Sphingobacteriales bacterium | reverse complement strand
CAGCACTTAATGCCTGATACCGAGCTTCCATAGCCTTAATCGCTGCTCTTGCATGGCCGGGAAAATTAACTTCAGGTATTACCCTGATATGCCTGGCCTTGGCATACTTAAGTATTTCGATGAAATCGGCTTTGGTATAATAACCTGTACCGTAATTGTCTTTTGAATTTGCATCCGGACCCGATCCATAAGCGGGATGCAGTCCGGCCGCTTCCTTATTTGGCAGATGTGCCCTTTTAGCGCCTACTTCTGTAAGCTCTGGTAAGCCCTCAATTTCAATGCGCCAACCTTCGTCCTCTGTAGTATAAAAAAGCAATTGGTTTATCTTATAAAAAGCCAGTATATCGAGTACCCTCAGAACAGTTTCTTTGGTCTGGAAGTTTCTGCCCACATCCAGATGAAGCCCGCGCTGATTGAACCGTGGCGCATCATCAATATGTATAGATCCAATACCCACAGTGGATGCCTTTTTTGCAAAAGCATCAACAGGAATCAATGCCAGCAGACTCTGGACACCATAAAATACTCCCGCTGCATCGCTGCCGATAATATTAACCTGGTTATTGTTGACCCTTAACTGGTAAGCCTCTTTGGTTAGACCATTCACATCAACTTTTCCAAGCGCCAGCGAAATGACACCGTTTCCCTGCCTATCACGGACTATCTGGAGATCTATTCCGGTGTATGCCTTGATTTTTTCTTTTAGAAAAGCAGCTTCATTCTCTAATCCACCACTTGCACTGATCACCATGGAACCACTAAGCATCAAAAGGTCTTTGCCCCTGGTATAGGTCACAGGCTCTGGAATAAGTGGCATTAACACTTGCGGTTCAAGCAACCTTAATTTACTGTTTTGGGCATAGTCCCATGCTGGCGACTGCAAACTCTCGTGGTCACCCGTACCACGCAACATTTGTTCTTTGGTGATAAATGGTCCTACCTTAGCGTTACCCAGCTTTACGATTTCTTTTTCTTTTCCGTCTTCATAAAAAACTAAATACAAACCTTGTGGTGCATCAGATTCCTTGATCAGGAAATCATCACACCGAAATGTCACTTCAAGCGTTTCACCGGGCTTTAACCTGAATCCCTTATTTGGGACAAGTTTATACCAGTCCCCATTGATGTGTTCAACCGTTGCCGGCTGGACTGTTGGCATAGACCTGATACCCCTTGGTGTAATACTAAAAAACATGGCCCATCCACTATCACCCAGATTATAATTTCCTTTATTGATGAAAATAAATTTCGACTCCATCTGCTGAGGAGGCTCGATGAAATTACTGACGAGCTGCCACGATACTTCTATTTTCCCTGCTTCTTCAACGTTATTTACCACACCTGTTGTAGAACTGCAGGAATATAAAGAAGTAGATGCAATAACGAGTATGCTTAAACGAAATAAAACAAGCAATCGGGTCATAGAACGTTTATACTTTTTATTTGGAAGACTTAAAGTGAACAGTTCGATATTGAATAGATTGAAGACTGATACATGAATGAATAGATCAATACCTGAAGGGTTTTCCACCAGCCATTACTTCCTGATTCTTGTCATCAAAAACCACTTTCTGTCCGGTTCTGACAGATGCATTGGTCATAATGCTGGCAATGGCATGATTATAACCCGCCTCAATAGGCGCATTGGGTTGTTTCCTGCTCCTTACACAGTCCATCCAATTACGCATGTGCGCTGACGTTAGTTGATCGCCCCCGGTATTAGCGGAAGCAACAGCTTTCACATCCGGACTATCGAGCGTTGCCTCCGGCAGCAGGTTTGGCTGCATTTTCATGGCATCGGCGAAATTCTTCCTAAGTCCGCCTTTGGGCGTTACTTTATTGGTATTCAAATTCAGCTCACCGCCGTTTGAATAGTATATCTCCATCGGATTCTCGTCGCCATTGTGCATCCGGGAGGCAAATGTAACCTGGAATCCCTTAGACATATCGTCAAGTGGACCGTAATCAAATACTGCGGTCATAGTATCCCAATTCTTTCGGATAACCAGGCTGTTCCCTAGCTTGTTGAAAGGT
>JANMMA010000404.1:0-2575 GCA_031372815.1 Sphingobacteriales bacterium | reverse complement strand
CGGAATGGTTTCCTGTGCTTCATGCCATGAGCAATACGCAGGATTTGTTTCTAACGACCACAACCTCAGTCACGGGGTTAATAATCAACATTCCACCAGGAATACGCCCGGACTCGCTAATCTGGCCTGGTATTCAAATTTTCATTGGGACGGCGGTGTTGAGCAACTTGAAGCCGAACCGCTTACCCATATAACACTTCCTAATGAAATGGGAGAAACAGTAGAAAACGTTTTGCAAAAACTCCGGCAAGATGAAGACTACCGTAAAAAATTCAAAGCTGCTTTTGGAAATGAAGACATAAATGAGAAAAGGATGTTGATGGCTTTAACACAGTTTACACTCATGATGGTCTCTGCCAATAGCAAATATGACCAGGTAAAAAACGGAACTAATAGTTTTACCGCTGCTGAGCAGAGGGGCTACGATCTGTTTGTTCAGAAATGTGGTTCATGCCATAAGGAACCTTTGTTTACTGACCAGAGTTATCGAAATACCGGCTTACCCATAGATGCTGAACTTGAGGATTATGGGCGGATGCAAATCACCGGCATTCGGGAGGATTCATTGAAATTCAGGGTGCCCACCTTGAGGAATATCTATGTTACGCAGCCGTACAACCACGACGGCAGGTTTTTTTCCTTGGGTGCCGTCATCGATCATTACAGGTCGTCCGTCATCAACGGACCAACAACAGATCCGCTTTTGAAAAATAAGATAGCCATCTCTGATTTTGAAAAACTGGACCTGCTGGTATTTCTGCGAACGTTGACAGATACCAGTTTTCTCTCAGATAAGCGCTTTGCCTCGCCGCAATAGCCCTGTGGTTTCGACAAAAGTCAACTGCGGCGAATGTTTCCAGGGGACCATTAAGCCCTTACTCATTTCTTTTCTTTAAATACTCCTGGTAAGCTTGTTTTTTTGCGTCCAGTTGTTCCTGCAATTTTTTTTGATCCAATTTATTTTGCTCGATGTCCTTATCCAGTTTCTCCTTTTTCTTTAGCAATTGATTATTGTCGTCGATCAAACCATTCATCTTTTTTTCTGCCTTCCTGATGTCTTCCTCCTGTTTGGTAAGCTGAACTTTATAGTCGTGGTCATCCATAGCCGGGCCAACGGCGGCAACAAGGCCTGCACCGGCTCCTACAGCCAGTGCAGTATGGCTTGAAGTTCTCGTTAAAGGATCTTCCCCAACCTCGGTTAATATCGCATATACTTTTGAGGCGTCTTTACCGTCTTTTTCGACCTTGTAATAGATATCGTGTGGTTTGCTTTCCGTAGCAATCTTTGCGTTGGACACAAAATAAAACCCTTTGTTCTCCTTGGGTTTTATACCCTGCTCCTTGAAAAATGCGATCAAACCATCTTCAATCTCTGAGGCCGGATACTTGAATTCAAAAATCGTAGCCGGCTGCTCTGTCTTTTGGTATTTTACGGTGCCTGAATAATTGCGGCTATATTTTTGGGCAACAACACAAAATGCCAGCAGTTGAACAGCGACTATCAGGATAAACTTCTTCATTTCAATTTATTTAGATGATAAAGTTATCATTTAAGCCGAATCGAAAACAGTCCGCATATATATTAGGACAAGTATGCAGGCAGACGGCTATTTTTGCATGAAAATTCTAATATTTGGGCAGTATCAAGAAATTGGCGTCGCAGACCTTCTGGTATGGGTTCAGCAATATATTTGCAAGGTTCCTCAATTATCTGCTCACGCCATTGCTCACCACCATTTTTGCTTCTGAGAAATACGGTGATATCTCCATTCTCTTTGCGGCCGCTGCCTTTCTGAACATCGTGTATACCTATGGGATGGAAACCTCATATTTCCGTTTCAACAACATGTACCCTGAAAAGGATGTTTACAATACAGGGCTGAGTTCACTAGTGTTTACATCTGTGCTGTTTACCATCATTCTTTTTTTTCCCGTTCAGAGCCTGGCCAATTATATGGAACTTGGCAGCCACCCTGAATACATTAAGTGGGTATTGTTGATCGTTGCCCTGGACACGCTCGCTGTTCTTCCATTTTCAAAGCTAAGGTTTGAAGGAAGGCCCAGAAAATTCGCGCTGATTAAGGTAATGAGCATCCTGATCAACATAGGACTCACTGTTTTTTTCCTGGTCTGGTGTAAAGGCCAATATGAAAAGCAGGCCAACAATATCTGGTCTGTCATCTATAATCCGGCTATCGATATAGGTTATGTATTTATTGCAACCCTGGCCTCCAGTGCCATCACACTGCTGATGTTATACAAAGAAATCCTGTCGTTCAACTTTAGCTGGAACTCAAAATTGATGCGCGAAATGTTGATCTATTCCGCACCGCTGATCATTGTGGGCTTCGGGGGAATGATCAATGAAACGATTGATCGGTTTATGCTGACCCACTTATACCCGGGTACCGCAGATCAGGCCCGCTCGGCAAACGGAATATACAGCGCCAACAACAAGCTGGCCATTATTATCGTCTTGTTTATCACTGCTTTCCGTATGGGTGCAGAACCATTTTTTTTCAAGCAGGCAAAGGAGGAAGGATCCGCAAAGACGTATGCGCGTGTCATGAAATTC
>JANMMA010000245.1:0-15784 GCA_031372815.1 Sphingobacteriales bacterium | reverse complement strand
ATCCGGGTATAACATTTGTTGTTGTAAAAATTGCGGCCGTAATTATAAAGGCAGAGAAGATCGCGATGCCTCCGAGGTTGGGTGTTTTATGACGATGTATTTTTCGAACTTCTGACGGGTGGTCAAATAAGTGATTTTTGTGGGCAACATAAATTGTTTTATGCAGTGTGAAACAGGATAGGCAGAAAGCTGTAAAAAAAATTGAAAGGGAAATAAGGATCATCATGGAATGATGTTGACAATTATTTTGCGAAGGTGTTCTGTTAAATGCCTTTTTATCATTTCTTACAAGATCATTGTATTATTTTACAGTAGAAATGTGATACCTATTTTTTATGCCTTGATCTTGTGATCGTACATGAACGTCCTTCGGATCATTGTAAATCCCTGCTCAGGAAATTTCTTAATGTAACTCAATAAATTTCCTATACCGCCTGTGGATATGAAAACAATGGAGTGATACAGGAACATGATCGGGTTTTTTCTTCTGAAACTTTTCAAGATCCCGATTTTGTTATACCGTAATCTGTATTTATCGATCATTGGGTTGCCTGCTTCTTTTTGTATTCTAAGTTGTTTTATCCTTCTTTTACAGGCTTTCTGTATTACGTCATAATGCCAAACTGTCGACTCCCATTCTTTACCGCTGGTGGAGATGGACTGCTGGTGTATCCTGTAATAGTATAATGGTGCATTTATAAATTCCACTGGTCCCGTTTCTTCAAGTAAATAGTAAAGGTCCTGGTCAACTGCTTTTTTATTATTTGCGGATAGGCCGGGGGTTTCATCATAAAATGACTTCTTAAAGCTGGCAAAATGGTGAATACGGCCGTCACTTAAAAAAAGGTAGGGTGTATTATGTGGAAGTGATTTGGGATACTCAGCGATTCTTACGGGTCTAAGCTGTTCATCGCAAATAAAATGCGTTGAATGAATGATACTATGACCCGGTTTTTGTGAATGGGCATTAATCATACAGGCAAGTGCATCCGGCGTTAGCATATCATCAGGATCAAGAAATCCCGCAATGGAACCACATGCAAGTGAAATGCATTTTTTCTTGGTATATCCACACCCAAAATTTTGTTCATTTCTGAAAACCTTAATCCTGCTTTCGTATGCATAGGAGTTGGCTACTATGTCAAAGTCATCTGTTGAGCCGTCATCTACAAGGATTACTTCCCATTGCTCATAGGTCTGCCATATTACACTTCTCAGTGCAGTCATCAGGTAGTCTGAATTATTGTAGTTCGCTATAAGTATGGAAAACAGCATTGTCAGTGAAGTAAATGTTTAGTTACAACCCTTGCAGAATGGTATTCCAGCAAATAATTGTAAATATTATTTTTAATTTCCCGGGACCTGTTTGTGTCGGAGAATAATTGATCAATTTTTGCTACATCCTGCGCTATATGTCCCGTAAGAAATATGCCTGTCTTTTCATCTTCCAGTATTTCATTAACGGTATTGACTTTATTGGTAAGTACGATTTTCCCCTTTTGCAGGCAGTAAAAGATACTGCCACTAACCGGCCAGTAAAATTTGTAATCCTTAAATCCCTGGATAGCGAACCCGGTCCTGTCGAAAATCTCATTGAGTTTTTCATCTTCCACATAGCCCAGGTAATGCACATTGTCACGGAAATTCCTTTTTAGCTGATCCAGGTATATTTGTTCTTTTCCCAGGGCCTTTCCAATGACGTAAAACTGGCTTGAAGGGTGCTTTATAATAATGTTCTGATGGAGTTTCAGCGCATATTCTATGCCTTTATTGCGGCCTATAAATCCAAAATGCAGGAAGTTGTTTTCAGCTCTCTCGGAAGGATGATTATTCTCCACCAGGGCAATATGGGGCAGGTAGTATACATTGCTAAGACCGAATTTTATCTTCATTTCTGTTGTTGCTTTCTTTGACAACACATAAATTGATCTGATTTTTTCAAAATAGGGCTTTAAGTATTTAGTGCCATTCAGGTATTTATCGTAGAATTTTGAAATATTATTCAATAGGGGGTTACTGAAATCATGCAGAGGATATTTAAGCAGGGGTGGATCATGCAGGGTAATCGATATGTTTTTATAGTTAGCATTCAACATCATCATCAGGATCTCGGTTTCTTTTTTTTGGAACAGTCCGATTTCTATATGAACATGGTCCCTTGATGTAATGGTGCTGAGAATGTAAGTAGAGTCTGTATTGCTATCAAGAAAAACATACCCGGACCTCCTGAGAATGTGTTCAAAGAACACCCTTGAATAAGCAGATATGCCTTCTTTGCCGCTGCCCGAACTGATGTAGAAGTAATTCATGTATGGTTTTTATTCATGCTTATTTTCAGGCGATTATATGCGGATGACGTGACCTTGTGTAGGTTACAGGTGTACCCGGGACCATTAGTTTTTCAATATTTAGTTTATAAAAAGGGTATTTGTTTTTAATTGAGATTAAAGATTTGAAATACCTGATGTTCCATTTCAGGTATATTTTTCTGGCCACGGGTTTAGGTGGTTTCACCAGGTATTTTACCATTCTAAGCATGCATAGTGCAAGATGGAAATACCAGTTTTTAAGGCTGCAATGAAAAAAGGATTGGCTGATATAGGCAAAGTACAAATTGCGCAGTGGTCCGTCATTTCCGAAGCTTGTCATTAATTTTTCGACGTATGTGTATTGCAATCTTTCTTCAGGCAGGAAATGATGGAATATGAGATCTTCATCATAAAGTAAGGAATATCCCCTGATCACCATGGCATAGGTAAGTTCGGTATCGTCAGCGCTACTGAGAATTTTTCCCTGCCGGCCGATGGAAACCGGTCTGAAGCCGCAACTTAATATTTCTACTAACGCAGACTTCTTTATTCCCAGTCCGGCCCCATACAGGTTTGTAATCCTTCCTGATTTATTATTTGCATTTTGTGAACCGACGGCATATGCTTCCTGGAACCTGTCAAACCAAAATGGTTTTTTTGTTTCGAATTTTGGAATGCCACGGCCCCCGCAGGCCGCTGCCTGTGGATTATTTTTCATGTTTAGGTATAATCGCTGGAGATATCCGGGCATGAGGTGATTATCATCGTCACAAAACAGCAGCAGAGCGTATGAGGAGGCTGTAATGCCTTTGTTGCGGGCATGCATGAGACCTTGCTTGGGTTCATGTACTATTTTCAGCGGCACATCTGTTTTCAAATCACGCCAGTATTTGGCGGCAACATGTTTGATATCGTCCGAGGAAGCATTGTCGACAATAAGCAGTTCCCATTCCAGAGAAATGGTGAATTCCTGACGGGATAAGGCAAGCAGGGTTTCGCCGATTTTTCCTGTGCTGTTGTAGCAACAGATGATCACTGAAACTCCCTGTTGTGTTTGACACTCAGTCATTCAATTGCATGGTTTCGTGGTAATCTGCGATCCTGAATGGTGTGATGAGCTGACTGGTAAGGCTGTGTTCTTCTTTCTGCTGATAAGAATTCAGCAACTTATGAATGATATTTTCATATGTTTCTTTAGTCTTGTAATTGAAGGAAAGTTTCGGAAGTGATTTGTAAGAAAGCACAGAATTATTGATCAGGTTTCTTTTGCGATCAAAAATCCACCCCCATTTATTAAAATACTTTACCGACGACAGCAAATGGTACTTCATCAACTTAACACTTTTATATGAAGCCTTGCTGTAACCATGAACAATACTGACTGGTGGATAATAAATTGTCTGGAAGTATTCATTGATCCTGCGGCATAAGTCGGTATCTTCCATATAGAGAAAATATCTTTCATCAAACATTCCCAGGTGGAAAAAAACTTCCGTTCTCACAAACATGAAGCAGCCTGAGAGATTCGGAATATGCATTATACCATTATAGTCATTATGTTTTAGTTCATAGCGGTCCAGTGTTTTCCTGAATAATTTCTTCAGGGGTGCGGGAAGAAACCTTCGAATGGTAAGGTCAAATGGTGTTGGCAACATCTTGCATAGATGTTGCATTTCGCCATTTCGGTAAAGAACCTTTGGCATTACCAACCCGATGTATGGCCTTTGTTCCATAAATGAAAACAGGGTCTGCATAATAGATGGATCAAATTCCACGTCCGGATTGAGGATAAGGTGGTATTTTGACCTGCCTATCATTTTCTTAATGGCGAGATTGTGAGCCCTTCCATAACCTATATTTTTCCCGGGAAATATATATTCAATTTTTTCAGTTGACAATGCAAATCGGAGGTGATCCTCTTCAGAATTGTCAATAATGAACATTTTTATACTCATCCGGCAGTCAGTGAAACTACGGATGGCTTTTTTCAGGTCTTCAACCGGCGTGTTGTAAGTGACAATGGAACAACTGATGTCGTACATAATCAATATGCTTAATGATGTGGAAAATGTGAATCAATTATATTTTTATATGCTGCGGCAGTTTTTTCCCAGGTAAACAACTTCGCTCTTTCAAGGCCTTTGACAGTAAGTTCTTTACGGTAGTCAGTAAACGAGATCACCTTACGCATGGCAGCAAGTAGTGAATCCTGTTGTGAAGGGTCGAAATAGCAGACAGCTTCACCGCATACTTCTGGCAAAGACGACACTTCGCCTGCAAGCACGGGGCATCCACAAGCCATAGCCTCTAATGCAGGAAATCCAAATCCTTCATGAAGGCTTGGATATACTAACATGAAGGCTTCCCTGTAAAGTGGACCCATGAGGTGGTTGGGTACATAACCGGTAAATTGTATGTAGTCCGCAAGGTTTTTGGCTTTTACCAGGGATTTCAAGTCATTCAAATACTTCTCCTTTCCCCCGGCAATTAGCAGGGGATGCATTTTCCTTGTTTCATTGTCTAGTTTCGCATATGTTTCTATTAAGAAGGAAAAATTCTTATGGGGGTAAGTAGGACCTACAGCCAACAGGTACTTCTCCATTCCATAACGCCGGTAGATGATATCTGATGGAGCGTATGAGGCATGATATTGCATGGCATTGTAGCCATTATATACAACTTTTATTTTCGAGTCCGGACAACCAAAGTAGTGAATGATGTCTTTCTTAGTGGCTTCAGACACGGCTATCACAACTTTAGCTTTTTTGATCAGTATGGGCAGCAGGTAGGTGAAATAGAAACGCTGATGGCGACTGATGTCTTTATACCGTAATGAAAGCAGGTCGTGAATAGTTAGTATTTGGTTGTTGTTGAAGAAGCTCCCGTGTGAAGTCGGACAAATAATAACATCAAATTTCTTCTCCCAGAAGGGATAGGATAAAGTATTCCAGGTAAATCTGCCGGCCGCTGCAATCCACCCGTATTCAGAAGATTGAAGCAGGGATGGAAGTTTTATGATGTCAATTTTATTGCTCAAGAATTCGTTACTTGGTGTCAACGCAGTCAGGGGATAAATATTATTATCTGTATAAGCTGATGACAGACTGTTTATTAGGTTATATGTATACACGCCAACACCCGTTGGTTTGGAATCAAGCATCGAGCAGTTTATTCCAATGCGTAAATTGTTTATGCTTTTTCTGTTTACTGTGGGAACTTTCACTATTCGTTCATCTGCTGCCTGCATAAAAGACTATTAGCGTACGCTGAATTTTTTTTAATATCTTAAGCGAAGTAGAAAAGACTTTATCATTAAGAGCTCTAAGATCAAGAGCTACAATAAACTAATTGTTAAGCCATTGTTACGTTTCCATTTTTCAAAGGGTGTGTGGATAAACTTGCATGAAAAGTCAATATTTTTATTTGCTCTATGATCAATATTAATATCAGGATTTTAATAAGTGATAACGTTAAGTATGATTATAATGATTATAAACTTATACAGGGTAAAGTGTTGAAGAGAAATTGCGGATGGTGTTTTGTTGTGAAACTTGTGCTCTTATTTTTATTTCCCATCCCTTTATCCGTTGTTTCGCAGTCTTTTTCAAAATCAACCGGACCAGGTTTAAATGTATCTATGGGCGCGGCTTTCAGCCAAATTTCAGACCGTCAGTTCAGTTCACAGGTCTATTCAGGAATTACGCCTCTGTTTGGAGTTGGTGGGCAGTATGATGTTGGGTCGGGGAAACACGAATTCAATATTACGTTTACAGGGGGAAATTTGAGTGCGGGAAATTCTTCTACCCGTGTGAAATGGCAATATGTTACCGTTAGCTATGCATATCTGATGCAGATAGGAAATCGTGATGGGAGTTGGGACAATCGTTTGGGTGCGGCCCTCTCTTACAATTCATCCACAAGAAAGTATGATGATTTTATAAATCTCGATGAGAATTATGAGAAATTCTTTTCGGCCAATGCTGTGTTGCAGACTTCCTATTTAATTCCTGGAGAAAATGGTTGGGCTGTCACAGGGCGATTAATGACTTCCTTGTTTTCTTTTCTTTCCCGTCCCGTAACAGGGATTAATACACCCGCCGAAACAGGCAATGGCGGTGATGTGAATACGGAGAAAGTAAGTTCTTTCACCTTAATTCCAGAATTAGTACATGTAAAAACAGTTCTAAGCCTGGATAAAACGTTGTCAGTCCAGCAAAAAATAAGGCTTTCATATGCCTGGGATGCTTATAAGGTAGATCAGGAAATGCAGGTAATCCAGGCATCGCACCAAATATTCCTTACATACAGGATAGACTTTTAAGTTATGAAATGTATAATAGCAGGTAAGCCTGTATCACTTTTGTTTATTGGACTTTCCATAGTTCTGCTATCATGCGAAAAAGTACTGGATATGTCTCCTCCAGAAAATGGTGCAGTAGCGGTATTCGACGAAATGTGGCAAGAGATGGACAGGCGTTATTCGCTGTTTGGCATCAAGCAGGTTGACTGGGATGCAGAATACCTAAAATACAGGGATAGAATCACAGCCGGAATGCCGGATAATGAATTATTTCAGATAATGTCTGAAATGCAGCAGACACTGAAAGACGGGCATGTGGCCCTGATATCTGGCGTCGATACATCTGGGTATGATAGTTTCTATTCTTTGTATCCTACTAATTTTAATTACAGAAATATTCAGGCAAATTACCTCGGCTCAGATTATAAAACATCTGGTCCCTTTGTGTATAAGATTGTTGACAACATCGGATATGTTCATTATTCTTCTTTCAATTCAACATACACAGACATCGAACTGGAAAAGATGATAGAAGATATTTCCGTTACTAAGGGACTTATACTTGATATCAGAAGTAACACAGGAGGAAGTTCATTAAATGTTGACAGGTTGGCAAAGTGTTTTATAACGGATCGTAAGCTAGTTAAATATGAGAAAAGAAAGAGCGGCCCGGGTCATTTGGATTTTTCCGATCCCGTTCCATATTATTTGCATCCTGGAAAGTTAATCTATAGTAAGCCGGTCATTGTTCTAACAAATCGTACCTGCTTTAGTGCCTGCAATGATTTTGTTTTATATCTTTCTGCTCTTCCGAATGTACAGTTGTATGGGGACCAAACCGGTGGTGGTGGCTCAATTCCGAACAATTATATATTAGCAAACGGTTGGAAAATTCAATATTCATCAACCATTACATTGTCGCCGGAAAAAGAGAGTATAGAAAATGGAATTCAACCTGATGTCCGGATAACCATTTCAGGCCTGGATGAATCCCGTGGTATTGATCCCATCATTGATCGTTCATTTCTCGCACTTAAATAATCGTTCATTCAGTTTCCGGTGAATGTTAATATTTAGATAGCAATAAATTAATATACAGAAACCACTGGTTACAATGTCATGTATTTTGCGTCAATAATTTATTGTTGGATATAATTAGGTAATCGAAAGTTAATATTCACAACAGGTAGAAGGAATAGTTTTGTGCCCTGTCGCAAAAAGTATATATGCACTTTCTTTCTCAAACAAATTCTCCATCATCATTTGTACGAATACTATATTGGTTGTTTATAATTTCTGCACCGTTTAATGTCAAAAGTCAATCGAACGGATTTATCAAAGGAAAGATTTTCGATCAGTTTGATAAATTTCCATTATCTGAAGTAAAACTTTGGAAGAAAGACAGTCTTAAATATTTCTATACAGCTGCCGATGGTATTTTTATAATGGAATTGAATGAAGGGGAGCATAACATTATCATTGCTAAGGATGGTTTTACAGCAGCAAGTATTACAAAAATTCCTGTACGGGCAGGTGAGACCACCTACGTGGATTTTTACCTGCGGCCAAAAAACGCAATCAGTAATTGGGCAAAAGAGGCGGTTGATAGTATCCAAAATGCAACGACAACGGATACTTTTGATATAATCACGTATTCAAAAGCTTGGTCGAAGGGAACATCTATAGCCCACGCTGATGATTTGATAAATGGAATGACCATTCCTTCATTGGCGATATCTCCTGGGATCGATAAAGACCTTAATGGAATTTTGGGGAGGCTTGATGGCGTTACATCCTGGCAGGATAAATCATTCAGCGACAAGCAATTTCTAATTGTCAATGGATTAGGAGATAGATATAACCAGGTCAGGATGAATGGCCAGATAATGCAAAGTTTCGATCCGCTGTCAAAGCAATACCCATTTGGCTTTTTGCCGTCTGAGGTCATTGAGTCAGTTCGGTTATGGGACCTTGGTAATGCGTCGATGCAAGCTGATTATTCGGGAGGAAATATTGAAATACGTACGAAAAATATTCCGGATCAGAATTTCTTGTATGTGCAGGTTGGCGGCGAAATTCTCCCTGATTCTTACAGTAAAAAATTCTATGGCAATAAACCCTTTGCTTCGGAATGGATAAGTCTGCCTGTTTCAGAAAAAAGACTTCCTGACGGTTTTCCTTCTACAAGATCGCAGTACCCCCTCTCATCAAAGAACGCCCAGGAGCAATCGGACCTGTTAGGGATGTTGAATAATAATCTCGCACCACATGAATCAGGAAGTATACCAGGTACCAGGTTCCTTGCAGGGATAGGAAGAAAATTCAAATTGAAACGTGGTGCACAATGGGGATTCTCAGCCTATATCCAGCATCAATTACAGCAAATCATAGATCAAAGCTCCATTCACTCAAGCCCAAATATAGTTTCTAACCCTTACCCTTTTGTGAATAATAGCAAGCCTTTGATATCTGCTTTTTCGGACGATATCAATTATCGCTTCCAGTCGCAACTCGGTGCAATTTTTAATGCTGGCGTAAATTTTGGGAAGAACAAGGTATCAGTCAGCACTATTTTCGGAAACCACTACCAGGATATATATACAGAACGTAGAACCATTTTTAAACCTGATGAGGATAGTTTAGCCATAAAGGCAATTCGATACACACCGGAGCAAAGAAAATTTGTGAATATGCAGTTTAATGGTGAGCACGCCCTCGGTGTGCAGGGTAAATTCCGTCTGACCTGGCAATTCGCATACTCACAGTTTCAGCAACTAAATCTGGATGAACGGAATTTTTTGTTCCGTCAGGATCCAGTTGATGCTACAAAATTTGAAATTGCCCGACCCCAGACTGCCCCCGTTCCGGATCGGGATAATGTTAGCAATTCCGCATTAGATGCTAATCTTTCTGCAATTTTTACGAACACGGCAAGAACATGGAGAACACAGAAGGATAATCATTTTTCAGGGTGGGCGAATATCGATTTTCCTTTTACGATGCTGGGGTATTCCCAAATGTTTACCGGAGGTATTTTTATTCAGACTTCTAATCGTGAATTTTATACAGACCAATTGTTGTACCAGGGAACGGGATATGTGAAACTCGATAGTCTTATTGAACCTTCCCGGTATTATCCGGGGGGAGTTAACGTTGAAGAGTACTATACAAAAGTAATTTCATCCTCAGGTTTTTTCAGCAGTGCGGATATAAATGCAGACAATCTTGGAAATCATACCGGTTCAGTGAATACGGGTGCTTCTTTTATTCAGTATTCAGGGCAACTGAATCCCTGGCTAAGGGCCAAAGCCGGGGTACGATTTGAATCCGGAAGTATGCTGATTTCCTCCTCTGAATATTACTATTATGAAGGTTTTAAAAATGCACAAATTATTTCACTCGATGAAAATGCTACCGTTTCAAAATATGACCTTCTTCCTTCACTTGAAATTACCCTGAAGCCGGTGAAAGAATTTTCGTTCACTGCTTCATATTATAAATCCATTAACCGTCCTATGATTCAGGAATTATCTTCTTTTCGGTATTATGATGTCGGAACTTTCCTGGTAAGGTCGGGAAACCCGTTTCTTGAAAATAGTGACATCAATAATTTTTCCGCCGGACTTCAATGGGCCGCCAAGAATAATTTTACCGTTGGCGTTACGGGTTTTTATAAGGATATCTATAAGCCAATTGAGAATATTATCACCCTTTATCCCGGATCGACAGGAAATTACCTGAGTACCCCGCATAATGTGCCTAGCGCTTCTGTGTATGGTGTCAAAGCCTCATTCCTGATGCCATTGGGGAAAAAGATAAATAACTGGTTGTCTGATCTCTCGGTGTACGGATCTGGAACCTGGACTACATCTGAAGTTGAATCCGGTCCTGTACGTAGCATTTCTGCTCCAAACATTTCCAGACACAGCCTTGAAGGCAGCCCCGAGTATATGGCTAATGGAGGAATTATACTGCAACATCGCCAATGGCCGCAGTTTTCCGTAAACTATCAGTACACTTCCGACTACCTGCATTCGGCAGGATCTGGTGCAAAAGTATATGGCTCAAATGAAGATGCTGTGTATGCCATTCCAGACTACAGGGTTGAAGGAATGAGCCAGTTGAACATACAGGTATCTCACCTGTTTTTCAAGTCATCGCTGCAGGTAGTAGCAGGTGCTACGAATGTGCTGAATTCACCTTTTATCATTTACCAGGACCTTGACGGAAATAAATCTCTCGATGAACCACTGGTCATTAGCAAAGTAGGCCCAAACCGGGGTTTCTATGTTTCAGGAACAGATAACATCATTCGGGAGACTAGTAACCAGCGGTCTTTTTTTGTAAGATTATCTTATACATTTAATTAAACCCGAATGAAAAACGTGAGGCGGTTTGCATTTTATCTCGGCCAAATGGCTGCCATATATTTATCGTTTATAGGTTGCCGCAAGCAGGATACCATTACTACGTCAAGGCAAAAGCCGGAAAAAGTCCTTACGGCAACAGCTGCAGAACGGGGAGGCCAGCAAACAAGATTAAGAACAATCCGTCTCTACAGAGACACTGTTTACGTGTTGACGGAAAGTTTTTCAAGGATAGCTGGTGAGCAACTGGTCATAGATGCCGGAACACTAATTAAAATCGCTCCAGGCATCCAGGTGGATATAGAACCGGGAGCATTTATTGCAGCCAACGGGTCAGCAAGCGAACCTATTATTTTTACAACCAACCTTCCTACTGGTAGCAAGGGAGCGCAATGGAATGGAATTAAAATAAAAGGTAGGTCTTCAAACAATGCCACGGGTGCACAAGGCGATCCTGATGATAATTCCGGATCACTGCAATTTGTAAGAATTGAGTTCGGGAGCCTGACGTTAGAATCAGTAGGTGATGGTACAGTGGTTAATCACGTGCAGGTGAGTTATTCCGGCATACAATCATCTTTTCGTTTTTCAGGTGGCAGCTTTAATGCGAAATACCTGGTTTCATATGCCTGTGGCGGGTCTTCAGATTTTTATGTAACGAATGGATACCAGGGAAAAGTACAATACCTGATGGCCCAACGCCATCCATTTTTCGGTCAGTATACATTTGATCCTCCCGCTGTCTTTACCGGGTTATACATATCAAATAGTGAGTCTAACAATATTTCCGCAACACCCAAAACTGAGCTGATCTTATCTAATCTTACCATTATTGGCCCTGATACTCAAACAGGCACTAAACCA
This sequence comes from Sphingobacteriales bacterium, assembly GCA_031372815.1. Classification (GTDB taxonomy): domain Bacteria; phylum Bacteroidota; class Bacteroidia; order Chitinophagales; family Chitinophagaceae; genus Pollutibacter. Next base: position 3,944 of record JANMMA010000245.1, on the reverse strand, counting down.
GAATATCTTGATTCTACCAATGGTGGAAATACCGCGGCAATGGTTACTGCGGCTAATGCCGGATTTCAAATCAGAAATGCGGCACTTTTAGGTTTTCCTTTAAGCGCATGGATCATTGCGGACTCAAATACAGCAAACAGTGTGAATTTTTTAAAGGCTCAGTTCACAAGTTCAGTAGTACAGTCGGCAATTCCTAAATGGGTGTTTTTTATCAGGCGGGGAGTTTATCGAAGGTATCAGGCATTCGATTTTCAAGAATTTATGCTTGAGCCGATGTTCAATAACAGGGTGTATAGTTCAGTGGGAGATTTTCAACTGGAAGATCCATTCAATTATGATGATCCTGACCTGGTTCCAAAAACAAGTTCATCACTATTATTTGGAGCAGATTTCAGGGGGCCGGTATTCTCTGATCCGTTTTTCATTAAAACTGAATTTATAGGGGCATTTGGAAGGATTAATTGGACAAGTGGCTGGACTAATTTTATACCCTTAAAAACGTACTATAATCCGCTGAGGTGATATGACAGTTAAAAGATTTATAAAATCCTATAAGCGATAAGAATATACAATGAAACCCGGAGTAAAAAAAGCGTTTAGCATACACCGCTACCAAACAATCTCACCAGTGTCTTTACTCCTGTGCCTGTTTGTATTTTCCTCTTTTCAACTTTTGGCGCAAAAAGCACCAGGTAAACTGACGGGTAAAGTTACAGATGCTGCCACCAATACACCACTTACCGGCGCAAGTGTGGAGGTAAAGGACGGTAAAACAGGTACTTCTTCCACCAGTGATGGCACCTATGTACTAACCCTTCAGGAAGGGACTTATACCATTGTTTATTCAAGCAGTAATTATATCACTAAAGAGATCAGCGGGATTGAGATCAAAACAGGCGTAAATACTTTCCAGGATATTGTTTTGTCGAATAGCAGTAGTGAATTGAAAGGTATTATTGTAACCAGCGCTCGAAAAGAAAGCCAGGCATCTGTCTATAGTGTTCAAAGGAGAAGTTCTGCAGCCTCTGATGGGATTTCCATTGAAACAATTCTGAAAACACCCGATAATAATGCAGGCCAGATCACAAAAAGAATTACCGGCGTTAGTGTCCAGGACAACCGTTTCGTTGTTGTAAGAGGATTGGCCGAACAATACAACCAAACAATTCTGAATGGTGTGCCGATGGCCAGCACGGAAACAGACCGAAACGCATTTTCGATGGACCTTATACCAGCTGCGGTGATTGACAATATTGTGGTCAATAAAACAGCTACACCTGATATGCCAGGCAACTTTGCCGGCGGATTAGTACAGGTGAATACATTGGATTTTCCTGCCAGTCGTTTTTTATCTATTTCACTTCAGGCATCAGCATTTGAGAAAACACTGGGAGAGGAATTTTATGCAGATAACAGGGGAAAATTCGAGATCCTGAGTTTCCCTGGTAAGATTCGTGATCTTCCTGATGGGTTTCCTGCATACAGGGATCCATCGTCATTGGTGCAGATGAATATCCAGGAGAAAGCACGTTACCTGAAAATGCTCAAAAATAATATCACACCAATCAGCTACGGATCCTCTTTTCCCAACTATAACGCTCAGGTTGGATTCGGCAATTCCTATAAACTGAAAAATGGAAATCAGTTTGGCGTGGTTCTGGCACTCAATCAGCGTAAATCAGAAATTATCGAACAGGAGATCACAGCCAGGTTACCCGTGGGTCCCGGCGCCGGAGGTGTAGGCGATTTTACTTTCCTGAATTATTATTCAGAAAACGTACGATACGGCAGGGAATCCAGTTTAGGCGGCGCATTAAACCTGGCGTACAGGTTGGGTAGCGGCAAGATAACTTTCAAAAACCTGTATTCACATATTTTCCGGAATACTTATATCAACAGGCCTTATGCAAGCATAGAAAGTTTCGCAGTGTTGAACCCAGTGCCAGGGATAAGCCGCATTGCCGGTACCTCCCATATTGCGGAGGAGCGTGGAATTTTAAGCAATGTACTTGCTGGTGAACATCGCACAGGCAGAAATTCCGAAACCAGGATCGATTGGAATGTAAATACAGCATTGTATCTAACTGAAATGCCGGATACAAGGAATTTTATCTATAAAAGCGTGGATTCTTCAGGTTACCTTTTAGGTAATAATAATTCCAGCACTGCCCAGGCAATTTCATCACAGGGAAGAACATGGAGTGACAATAAGGACTTTATTTATGGGGGAGCATTTAATGTTACCACTGTATTCAATACAAGGGGCAAAAAGCAATTATTCAAGAGTGGAATTTTATTTCAAAATCGTCTTCGAAATGCCAATAGTTTACTGATACCTTATTATGCTCCCGAAGGAATCATTGATAGTTTTCTGGCTACATCAAACGTTTATCCTGGTGGACCGCTTGATTTCACTACCTCACAGGCAAGTGCGGCCAGCCAGGTTGGAAATTATAATGCAGGAAGTAGCTCGCTCGCGGCTTATGAGAGCATGGAAAACAATATCGGAAAAAAACTGAAAGTAATCTGGGGTTTGCGGGTGGAAAATTATCACCAGTATGTGAATGTATTCAATCCCCTTTATTATGATGGTTTTGATGAACCCGTTCTTCAGCCGCTTGCTTATACATCGAGGAACAACATTAATTTTCTTCCATCTGTAAATATTATCTATCAATTATCGGGAAAAATGAATACCAGGTTTGGTTACTCATCCACGGTTATCAGGCCTGAACTTAAAGATCTGGCCCCCTTTATCTCGTTTGACTTCAAAAATTTCCAGGTTACCCAGGGAAATCCTGACTTGAGGAGTTCCACGATTAAGAATTATGATCTCAAACTGGAATACTTTCCTTCATCCGGTGAGATTTTATCCGTAGCCATTTACTATAAAGACCTGACAGATCCTATAGAAAAAGTTGCAGGGACAGATAATGATATTGCTATCAGGCCGCTCAATACCGGTAAGGCATATGTACGCGGAATTGAAGGGGAGATCAGGAAAAGACTGAATTTTATCAGTGACGCCGAATGGCTTAACAATATCCTCGTGTTTGGGAATGCATCGTATATAGAATCTTTAGTCAAGAAAGGCGTTGTGAATAATCTTTCTATAAGGCAGATTACTGAACACACATTATCTGGTCAGCCAGACTATATTGTAAATGCAGGTATAAGTATCCAGGCGTTTAAGAAATCATTTGAAGCTACATTTTCTTTCAATACTAGCAGTGACTATATCAACCAGTTAGGAACATTTAATGAAACCACACTTACTAATGGTAAAACTTCTCCCACCAACCCGCATTATTATGTGAAGGGAAGGGATATGGCCGATATTGTAATTACGCAGACATTTTTTAAGAATAACGCAAAGATTAAATTTTCCATATCCAACCTTTTTAATGCTCCATATATTTTATACCAGGACCTTGATGGTGATGGTAAATTTGGCACACCGGTGACTGTTGATAAGGAAGCGCTTGATTACAAAATTGCTGGAGGCACTGATAATACACCCAGCAGTATCATCCCCCAAAGGAATTTTTCACTGACATTTTCTTACATTTTTAAATGAGTATAAAAATTTTCTTCATGAAAAATGTAGTTGTCCGAGCCACAATTTACACAATCTGCATATGTGCCTTTCAACTTGCCGGTTGTCAAAAGGATGATTTCTACCTGAATACGCTTAAGCCTGAATTATTGCTGAATGCGAATGACCCGAGATTTTCGGCAGATGACATTAAATTTTCAAATGATACGGTATATGTCCTGGGTACAAGCCTAGTGCGCAGCGCCAGACAATCACTTTCCATTGAAGCCGGTACTTTAATAAAAGTTAAGAATAAACTTTCCATAACTATTCAGCCGGGGGCAACAATAGAGGCGGTAGGCACCCCTGAAGCGCCAATTGTCTTTACCAGTTATGCCCCAAAGGGAAC
>JANMMA010000199.1:0-8938 GCA_031372815.1 Sphingobacteriales bacterium | reverse complement strand
GCTTGAACAATACCTTCGTCAACATTTCAATGATGTAAACGGTCCTTTCAATATTCAACAGTTCCCCGGCGGCTATTCCAACCTTACATTCCTGATCAGCATCGGTGAAAAAGAATATGTATTGCGTAAACCACCCAGAGGTGCAAATATCAAATCGGCCCACGACATGGGTCGGGAGTTCCGTGTTTTAACAGCATTAAAGCCTGTTTATAAGACCATTCCAAATCCAATCATTTTATGCGAAGATGAAGAGGTTATCGGTACACCTTTTTACCTGATGGAAAGGATGAGTGGAATTATCTTACGTAACAAAGCCCCCAAGGGGATCGACCTCAATCAGGAATTGATGCACGCTTTGTCTGTAGCATTGGTGAACAACCTCGCAAGCCTTCATGATATCAATATATATAGTACCGGCCTGATCGAATTGGGCAAACCTGAGGGGTATATGCAGCGGCAGGTAGATGGATGGATCAAAAGATACGTCAATGCAGAAACTGATAATATACCGGATATGAATAACACAGCAGACTGGATGCGACAAAATATTCCGGACGATAGCGATCCGTGCTTTATCCATAATGACTATAAATATGATAATCTCGTGCTTGATCCGAATGACCTTCGTAACATAATTGCCGTGCTTGATTGGGAAATGGCAACGGTGGGAAGTCCGCTGATGGACCTTGGAACAACACTTGCCTATTGGGCAGAAGCTACAGACAGTCCTGCATTAAAGCCCTTCAATCTGACATGGCTATCGGGTAACCTTACCCGAGAACAGGTAGTGGAGCAATATGCAAAGGCGCGAAATATTGATCTGCCTGATATGCTTTTTTATTATGTCTTTGGTTGTTTTAAAATAGCAGTGATTGTTCAACAAATCTATGCCAGGTATAAAAAAGGACTAACTACAGACGACCGGTTTGCAGGGCTAATATTCGTGGTTAGGGCTTGTGCAGACAATGCACAGAAAGCCATTCGTTTTAACAGGATCAGTAATTTTAATGCATAATAAATTTCACTACATGGAAATGAAGCTACAGGATATAAAAAAGGTTTTGATCATCGGTAGTGGTACTATGGGACTCAGAATTGGATTGCAATGCGCACTGAGCGGATATGAGACGGTGACATATGATATTGATGAAACTGCTTTTGTAGCTGCAAAAAAAACGCAGGCTTTTATATTGAGGCAACTACGTGAAAAAAATTCAATTTCATCAGCCGACGCTGAACGGGCATTATCACTCATGAGTTTCACCCTTGATGCAGAAGCTGCAACAAGAGACTGTGATTTTGTCAGCGAATCGGTGTTGGAAGAGCTCTCAGTAAAGAAAGAAGTGTGGTCGAAATTTTCAACACTTTGTCCGACCCGTACAGTCTTTACCACGAATACATCGTACCTCCTGCCGTCAGCATTTGCTGAAGAGACCGGAAGGCCGGAAAGGTTTTGCGCTTTTCATTTCCACGATGTTTTCCTCGCCAACGTAGTAGATGTTATGCCCCATGCTGGAACTGCGCCCTGGATTGTTGAACTGTTGATGAATTTGGGCAGGAAGTTGAATCAGACACCCGTTTTTGTGAAGAGGGAATCACCTGGATATATTTTTAATGCCATGTTGGTGGCACTGATTGGGGCCGCAGGTGCATTAGTGACCTACGACGTATCGAGCATTGAAGACGTTGACAGAAGTTGGATGGGTAATTTCAAAATGCCCTTTGGGCCATTTGGCGTTCTCGACAGCATTGGTCTTGATACAGCATGGCATGTAACTAATTCACTAGGCGATCCAAAAAGTAAAAAGTTCGCAGCTCTTTTGAAGACTTATGTAGATGCGGGTAAACTAGGGCAAAAAACCGGTGAAGGTTTTTACACATATCCTGATCCTGCATTTACGCGGAAAGGTTTTATAGAAAATGTACTGTCTGTAAATTAATAAGGAAAAAATATTTATGGCTAAGCAATACATCAGCATGGACAACCTTCGGTTCCTTATGTATGAAGTTCATAACATACAGGATCTGCTGCGTTACAAACGCTATGAACATATTGGAGGGAGGGAGGAGATAGATGCTTTACTTCAATCGGCAAAGGAAATTGCCGACAGGGAACTGTTTCCTTTTTTCAAGGAGATGGATAGTCAGCCTGTATTGCATAAAGATGGAAAGATCCATTCACATCCCCAGTTGAAAAATATTTTTAAAGTGGTTTCCGAGGCCGGATGGTTTACTGCAATATCTGAACTGGAAGACGGCGGCATGCAGTTGCCATATTCTATTTTTTCCATTGCCCACCTCATTTTTGAAGCTGCCAACAGCAGTGCGCAGGGATACCTTGGGTTATCGACTGGTGCACTGGAACTGATCACCTTGTTTGCTAGTGAAGAGTTGAAGAAAGTATATAAACCTAAAATGTTCGACGGCAAGTGGCAGGGAACCATGGCGTTAACCGAGCCGCAGGCTGGAAGTTCATTGTCAGATATAACTACATCAGCTACGCCACTTGATGATGGGAGTTATGGTATTATTGGACAAAAAATATTCATCTCCGGTGGTGAACACGAGGCCTGTGAGAATTTTGTTCACCTTACGCTTGCCCGTATAAAGGGTGCTCCGGCAGGCACCAAAGGCATTTCGCTTTTCATCGTTCCCAAATATCTTCCGCAAGAACTTGAAAATAATAATGTCATTTGTGCTGCAGATTTTCAAAAAATGGGGCAGCGTGGCTATGCAACGACTCACCTGATCTTTGGTGAAGGCGGAACCACAAGGGGCTATCTTGTTGGAGAATCCAATAAAGGTTTGTCCTACATGTTTCAAATGATGAACTCCGCACGTATTGCAGTAGGTCAGACAGCTGCCGGAGTTGCTTCTGCCGCGTATTACTATGCGCTCAATTATGCCAATGAAAGGCCCCAGGGCAGGCATATTTCGGACAAGGATCTTTCGAAGGACCAGACCATTATCATTAATCATGCAGATGTTAGGCGCATGCTACTTCTACAAAAAGCCTTTGTTGAGGGCGCACTTAGCCTAGTTGTTGAATGCCTGAAATGGTATGATCTGGAAAAATTGATGGAGGGGGAAGATAAGGAAAAAGCCTACCTCATGCTTGAAATTCTGACGCCGATAGTAAAAACATACCCTTCGGAATACGGGATTGTTTCTGTGAGTAATGCGGTGCAGGTTTTAGGTGGATATGGGTTCACCATGGACTTCGACGTGCAGCAATATTATCGGGACATTAGGATCATGTCTATTTATGAAGGGACTACGGGAATTCAATCCATCGATCTCCTTGGAAGAAAAATACAACTGCACCAGGGAAAAGCTTTTCATGTGCTCGTAGCCGAAATGATGGGCACCGCTGCGCAGGCAAATGGGATCACTGAATTAAAGCCCTATGCAGCGAAATTGATCGAGGCCATTGAGAGCTATAAAAAAGTTTTGGGCCATCTCGTACAGTATGCAAAACAAGGAGAAGTAGAAAAATACCTGGCGGACGCCAATTTATTTATGGAGTTTTCGGGAATCGTAACCGTTGCCTGGCAGTGGCTTAAACAAGGAATTCACGCACAACAAGCATTGGAAGATAATTCAAGACGTGATTTCTATGAAAGCAAGATCGCTACCATGAAGTTCTTCTTCAAATACGAATTGACAAAAACACTGGGGCTAGAAGCAAGTTTAATGAATACAGAATCATTGACCATCCGTACGGAAAATGAAATATTAATGTAAGATAGGCATGATGGCAACCCTGGAACAGTCAGAAATCTGGAAGAAAATACACTGCTCAGTATCCGGAGTCATGTACCGTTATATCCGCTGAATTTACCGTTGGTCGAGGTGGCAATGAAGGCATTTATAGCATTTCCCGTTTGGTGCCAGGGACTTCCATGATAAGATCTGCGCCATAACATCCTGCGGGTGTCTGATACCCCGGTTTAAAATTACCTTCCATTATTTTTTTTGCAATTATGAGAGCAGTGTGTGCCGTCATGGTATAACCATCGGGTCCTGTAAGCCGGGCTGTTGCCTTTTCCCCCTTGCTGTTTTTTACTTCTCCCCACACTGCAGATGCAGACTTTGCGCGTTGTTCGTCGGATGGACCAGCAGGCCTGCTTTTTATTTTCTTCAACTCCCGGTTACGCATAAACGAAGTGCGCAGCAGCCAGTTGAATAAGGACTGGTACTTCAACATCTTGAATGTTTTTGGGGAAATACCGGTATAGGTTTGGATATTAGGAATGCCTGTTGTGGTATATGCAGTAGAAATATCACCCCATGGAATCGTCATCACAAAAATTTTCTTAACACCAAAATCAACCATCATTCCTTTGTGTCCTAATGGAACCGGGACAATTTTACCATCTCTTCTTTCAGCGCTCATCCTGCCGGCACCTTCTGCCATTGTTGTGGCTGTGCCATGGCTAAGCCTCCCGCCTAAAGAAGCAAAAGCCAGTTTCAATTCATTTGCATCAGAAAGTTTATTTTTTAAAAACAGGGCAATGCAGTCTGTGGGCACAACGTCAAAACCAACCCCCGGCATAATCATAATGCCCGCTTTTTTTCCAGCATCATCATATTTTTTTGCCATTTCATACACTTCAATCTCACCCGTAATATCGATATAGTGTTTTTTATTCCTCAGGCAGGCTTCGATCATTGGTTTGGCCGTTCGTTTAAACGGTCCGGCGGCGTGGAGTACCACTGAAACGTCATTTAATGCAGCGTCCAGCGCTGCATTATCGTCCAGGTCGGCAACATGGTAACTGGTATTTATTGCTTTCGCCATCGGCTCCAATGCCTCTTTTCTACGGCCGGCGAGAATCGGCTTTACGCCATATTCATTCATGATTTTAGTGATGAGTTGTCCGGTGTAGCCATTTGCGCCGTATAGAAGGAAGGAATTAGTGCTCATACTGGCAATATAAAACCTATTCTGCTTTGACATCACTTCTTTTTGAAAAATGGTCATGAGGTAATACCTATCCATTGCAGCAGGCTCGGCTGTATTCACGCCTAAATCCTTACCACGAAAGAGCTATCCCACTATAAGGCAGTTTCCACCTGGTCTGAAATGTGTTCTTGGCTTGTAAGACGACTGTAGAAGATTCTGCACACAGTTTTTGTGATGTCCCTGGTAACTGAAAAAATTATTTTTGAAAAACTGACTTTGGTCATTTTTTTCAGCTTATTGATGTGCTAACTTGTATAGAAATAGAAAAAAATACTCCGATGCAATTGATTTAATGCAAAAGACGAAGGGACTAAAACGGAAAAGATTAGTTCCTTGAACAGAATCCATTAATAGAAAGTTTAAATAATGGAGGTGTATATGACAACAAGATCTTTAACAAGAAAAAATGACTTTTTTCCCACCGTATTTGAAGACTTCTTCAAACCATGGAACGAGATGTCAGGTACGAGTGGATTATGGGGTAAAACCATGACTATGCCAGCCGTTAATGTAACCGAAGACAAAGACGTCTACAGCATTTCCGTCGCTGCGCCTGGACTTGAAAAGAAAGATTTTGATATTGATCTGGAAGGAAACATGCTTACTATAAGTGCTGAGAAGGAAGAAGAGAAAGAAGGAAAAGACGAACTCATGACAAGACGTGAGTACAACTATTCTACTTTCACCCGTAGCTTTACTTTGCCAGAAGCAGTAACAACTGATAAAATCGAAGCCACATATGATGGCGGAGAATTGAAAGTTATCCTGCCAAAAAAAGAAGAGGCAAAAAAAGTTATGCCTTCAAAACACATTAACATCAAATGAGGTTAAAGTAGGAATGGTCCCTGTTTAATGGGCTGAAAAAGAGTTAGCATCCCGAAATAAGAAGTATCATGTTGGGTCACAACAGTACAACGGGAAAGAGTAACTTTTGACAGCCCTATTTTTATAATTAGGTAATTGTGTAATGTGGGGAATGTGGGTAATGGAGTAGTTCATTTTATCACTAAACCTCACCAAGTAAAGATTTAGAAGTAAGTGGCGCCGCTGATTGTGTCCCAATCATAAAATAAGAAGACCGGCTTTATACAACGTATTCACTGGTTTATTGTCCCAGAATAATTCAAAATCCTCGAGGCCAGATTTCTCATAGTCTTCCCTGACCTCCTGTAGAGTAAGGCTTTTGGGCTGATGGATGGATATTCTCTCAAGTATGCCCGCAAGCCATATTCCCTGTTGTTTATCGACTTTAATGGTCATTTTTTCTTTAGGCGTCTGAAAACTCAGTTCTGCCATCTCCCATTGGTTTCCTTTCTTTGACTTTGTGAAAAATGTTAAGTCGGGTGAATTTCCAAGCCAGATAATTTTGGCCGAGGGCTTTATTGGATTATAAGCTATTTCTTCCAATGCCTTAACAATGTAATCCGGTGCAACAGATGTTTTGGGAACTTTAAAATCAAACCATTTCTGTAATGGATGCTCCAGCAAGTTGCCATGCATGAAATTCAGTAATGATTTTTTCAACCCAAATGCATATTTCGTATGGTCAGCACCTCCCGGATCAATATGAATAATGTCGTTATTGGCAAAAGAACCGGTAGTGTTAGTTTGTTTTCTAACACTAAACTTTTCAGGTTCAAGGCCAACCGGACTATGTGCCGTCATGGTAAACTCATGCCAGAAGGCTGATTGAAGGATGCCCGCTGCAAACATTTGCCTGACCATATCCAGTGAATCGATTGTTTCCTGGTCTGTCTGGGTTGGAAAACCGTACATCAAATAGGCGTGCACCATAATACCAGCCTGGCTGAAGTGTTTATTCACCGTGGCCACTTGAGAAACAGTAATTCCTTTTTGAATGAGTTGAAGTAAACGGTCAGAGGCAACTTCCAACCCGCCCGAAACGCCGATACACCCGGAGGCTTTGAGCAACATGCAAAGGTCCCGGGTAAAACTTTTTTCAAAGCGAATATTCGTCCACCAGCTCACTACCAACTTTCTTCTGATAATTTCCAATGCGAGTTCACGCATCAAAGCGGGAGGTGCAGCTTCATCAACAAAATGAAAGCCATTCTCTCCGGTCTGCCGGATCATTTCTTCCATCCTGTCGCACAATAGAGAGGCTGTAAGGGGTTCATATAGTTTGATATAATCCAGTGATATGTCACAGAACGTACACTTGCCCCAATAGCATCCATGCGCCATGGTAAGCTTGTTCCATCGCCCATCACTCCAAAGGCGGTGCATTGGATTGATGATCTCTATGGCTGAAATATATTGATCGAGCAAAAGGTCACTGTAGTCCGGGGTTCCTGTTTGTGATTGTTTATAGTCGCTGCAGGCTGGTGAATTAATGTAATGAATTATCCCATCCTGTAAGTGGAACGTCCTTTTCAATTCCGACGATGATCGGTTTCCTTCAACATGTGCAAGCAGCGTTTCAATTGGCGCTTCGCCATCATCCAGTGTAATGAAGTCGAGAAATTCAAATACCCGGGTATCGGAAACAGATCGCAATTCAGTGTTTGGGTAGCCGCCTCCTATAGCAACTTTTATTTCAGGGTAGTTTCTCTTAATGTACTGTCCGCACCTGAGTCCTGCGTAAAGGTTTCCCGGAAAAGGTACAGAGATCGCGACCAGTTTAGGTGCTATCTCTTTTATTCTTTGATCGAGGATGTTGATCAGTAATTCATCGATAAATGTGTAAGGCCGATGTAAGGCTTCGTACAATGCATCAAAGCTATTCGCTGACCTCCCGAGTTTTTCGGCATATCGGCTGAAGCCAAAATGTTCGTCTATACATTCCTGTAGGAGGTCGGAAAGATCTTCAAGGTACATAGTGGCAATATGCTTTGCCTTATCTTGTACACCCATAGTGCCAAATGCCCAGGAAAGATCATCGAGTTGCTCAAAGCGTGATGCTTCCGGGAGGAACTCCCTTGCCGCAATATGGTGGGCCATGGTCTGGTTTTTCCCCTGCAGGAAAAGCATCACCCTATCGATGGTCTGTATATAATAGTTTTTTAAAGAGAGGATCCGGCTTGCATTTTCACTCCAAACCTTAGCGATATCAATCGATGAAAAAACCTTTGTGAGTCCCTGCTGTGAAAAAATAGCGATCGTGACTTCAAGGCCAAGGTCCGATTGAAATGTACTAATACCTTTGGTGTTCAAAAAACCTTTCAGGTAGGCAGTTGCAGGATAGGGCGTATTCAACTGTGTAAAGGGAGGCGTGAGAAGGTAAACAGAAGCCGGCAAATGTTTGATTTAAGGAGCAAAAATAATTTAATAATCTAAGAATGAAGCGGTGCAAATTTGCAATGGACTTGCCCCATAACGTCTTGAAGTTGATTCAGTGCAGGACGTAACCGTGAATTAGTGCGAGGATAAAATAACTTGTTGGAAATCGATCATTATGCACACAAGGGTAATTTAATGGCGTGGATCGTTAAACCTCCTTGGAAATCTATCCACGGTTATCTTTTGTTTTTCCGGTACTCTTTGTAACTGCTTTTTTTTGGTTTCTTTTTCGGCCCGTATTCTTTGACAGGAGCTTTTTTTACTTTGACCGTTATCTTTTCCTTTTTTACTGCTGTGGCTCCAGTTTTATCTGAAATGTCAAACTTAGTAAAGCCATCTTCTCCTGGTGGATGTTTCGACTTTCCCGAATTCTTAGAATTCGGATTTTCTTCTGATATTTTAGCCTTTCCCGTTTTTTTAGGCGCTGGAATTTTTGCTGAGGCGGATTCTTTTACAGATTCAAGTAGCGTTGCAATTTCCGGTTCACTGAGATATCTCCACTTGCCCGATGCCAGTTTATCGAGTTTGATATTCATTATTCTTACGCGCTGAAGGCTCGTGACAGCATAATCCAAAGCCTCGCACATGCGCCTGATTTGACGGTTCAGACCCTGTGTCAGGATAATTCGAAAGGTTTGCCTTCCTGTCACAGAAACTTTGCAGGGCAGGGTT
>JANMMA010000195.1:0-3574 GCA_031372815.1 Sphingobacteriales bacterium | reverse complement strand
GTGACCCTGTCAGGATTCAAACCTGAAACCTTCTGATCCGTAGTCAGATGCTCTATTCAATTGAGCTACAGGGCCATTCCCAATCGGGGGTGCAAATGTAATGAAATATTCGATACCAGTATAACGCGGCATTATTGGTTTGGTTTATGAACATTTGCGCCAATTTGATATGAGCTGCATAGGTCCGCCAATCCGCCAATCCGCCAATCCGCTAATCCGCTAATCAATACTCCCACTGCACAAAAGCTTCGAGCGCTGCATATTTTGGTAGCCCGAGCCTGTCGTACAAATCCGAGGTAGCGGCATTCCTTTCTTCTGCCCTTTGCCAGAACTCCCGACTGTCGCTACCCTGAAATACAACTCCGTCTTTTTGTGACTGGTGGATAAAAATGCCGTTTCGTTTTTGGATTACCTGGTCAGGACTCATCGGAATGGCCATATCAACGTCCCAGAGATCCCATTCTGCCCAGGCACCACGGTAAAGCCATAACCTGCAGTCCTTGAGGCTTTCATCATTGGCCGCCTTCATCCTCCGGAGGGCTTCGAACAATATATCAAAGCAAACCTTGTGGGTTCCATGAGGGTCAGCAAAATCGCCGGCAGCAAATATCTGATGCGGTTTGATCTTCTGTAATAGCTCAATGGTGATGCGTATATCTTCTTCCCCTGGAGGATTTTTTTCGATCAGGCCAGTCTCATAAAAAGGCAGGTTCATAAAATGAATATGTTCATCCTTTATCCCTACATAACGGCATGTGGCCCTGGCTTCTGTTCTGCGTATTAGTCCCTTAATCGATCTGATCTCTTCCGTATCCTTTTGGTTTGATTTTTTTGTTTTAATAAAATCTCCGGCGTCATTCCATATCCTATTGGCTCGGCTCCTGTCGATGCCGAAGATGGAGTCGAATTCAACAGCAAAATCGATCTGCCGCATTACAAATTCGTCGCTCACCGCAATATTTCCGGAGGTCTGGTAGCCAACGTGGACTTCATGTCCCTGGTCGTGGAGACGGATGAAAGTTCCACCCATTGAAATGATATCGTCATCCGGGTGAGGAGAGAAAATTACTACACGTTTACTTTTTGGCTCACGCCTTTCAGGATGACGGGGTACAGATTCTGAATATTTACCACCGGGCCAGCCTGTTATGGTATCGCGCATGCCATTGAACACCCTTAGGTTGATGTCGTGCACCGAACCAAATTTTACCATGAGGTCGCTCAATCCATGGTTATTGTAATCAGCACTGGTGAGCATCAGTATCGGTTTTCCCGACTCGAGGGCCATGCTGCATATAGCTTTGCGAATGGTTTTTTCTGTCCACTCAATTTCACCTGTGAGCCAGGGTGTTTTGAACCTGGTCAGTTCCTGTGCTGCACCTTCATCGAGTACAAACTTGCAGTTGCCGTGTTCCTGTAAAAAAGAAGCGGGCACCTGGTCAGACACATTTCCTTCCACTGATTTTTGGATCACCGGCGACTTCCTCAGGCCCCAGGCCAACAGCACAATTTTTTTGGCTTTCAGTATGGTATTGATACCAACAGTAATGGCTAACCGGGGAACCTCGGCTATACTGTTGAATTCATACGTATTGGCTAACCTGGTAGTATTTTCCAGGGCCACAAGCCTGGTTCCTGAATGCCTTCCGGATCCGGGTTCATTAAAACCAATATGACCGTTAAGTCCTATACCCAAAACCTGGTAGTCAATACCATCCGCGACTTCAATTTTTTTCTCATATGCTGCAGCGTAAGATCGTACGTCATTTTTCTCTATGGTTCCGTCTGGTACATGTGTATTAGACTTGTCGATATCAATATGATCAAACAACTGCACTTTCATGAAATTGTGATAGCTCTGTACGGCATCCGGTTCAATAGGATAGTACTCGTCGAGGTTGAACGTGATAACGTCTTTAAAACTCAGCCCTTCTTCACGGTGGAGCCTTACCAGCTCTTTGTATAATGTTTTTGGAGTAGAACCGGTTGCAAGCCCAAGTACACATGACTTTTTTTCCTTTTGCCGGCTTCTGATAAGGTCTGAAATTTCCCTGGCAATATGTGCCGAAGCAATGGCATCATTCTCGTAAATCTCAACAGGAATCTTTTCAAAAGAATCAACTAGGCTCATTGAATATTATTTTAAGCAGTTAAAGTAGGTTGGTTTTACTAAAGATATGGTTTGATAGCTCATGGTTCCATCTGGACCTCAAATAAGTTTGGCCAGAGTTTACCAGTGATATACATTTTCTTTTTTACCGGATTCCAGGCGATACCATTTAACACGGCTTCATCCAGGTTATTATTGATATAGGTCAGGTCAGCCTTACTATATTTTTTAAGGATATCAGTAAAGTCCATTTTACCGGTCACGTGTCCATTGTCAGGATTGATCCTGACAATGAAATTGTATCCATATCGGTTAGCATAAATGTTTCCATTTACATACTCCAGTTCATTGAGATTATTCAGCGGGCCGAGGTTGTCGGTCACTGAAATTACTTTTTGCAATTTAAGGTCGGCCGGACTTACCTTATACAATTTGTCCGATCCGTCGCTGATGATCAAAGATGATCCATCGTGGGTAATTCCCCATCCTTCATTTGACCAGGCCATCTTTCGAACCAGTTTGAAATCTTTCGGATCAAAAACAAGTACATCATGTTCGCGCCAGGTAAGCATGTAAATGGTGTCGTTAAGTATTGTACACCCTTCTCCAAAAATCTTGTTATCCAACTTTTTAAACTCCACTACTTTACCAGTCACAGGATTTACTTTACGGATGGTTGAAAATCCATATCGTCCCGTACTCTCCAGCATTAAGTCATTCATAAACTCAAGCCCTTGTGTATAGGCGGCAGTATCATGCGGGTATACGTTAACGATAGTATAGGGAATATTTGCTGCTTCGGGCACACCGGTATTTGTAGTTTGGCCCGAACTGTCTGCAGGGGTGTCATTGTTGTTACAGGCCATGGTAAAAACTACGAGGAGGGCAGAAATGATTTTTGCTCGCATATGGAGATAGTTCATCTAAAGGCCTTTTGTTCAATCAATTAATCCGCAAATGTAAAAAAAGCATCCGATGTTTCTATTGGCCCGGTGAAAAAACCCCAGGTAATACTTTGATTATTGATATGAAAGGTGTTGTTTTGTTGTAGTAAACCTCTGATCTGCAGAGCTTCTTTCCTTCATCCGTTTGAAGAGCCATTCGTACGCTGAAACCCTACAAACGAATGAGAACTCTTACCACATTGTTGCTGACATTACTAAGCCATGCTGATCTGTTTGCACAAAGAGATTGCGGAACAACGCTATACATGGAAAAGGTCTTGCAAAAGGATCCGGCAATCCTGCTCAAAATGAACAGAGGATCCAGCAAACAATTGATGCTGACTAATGCAAATGGTCAATCATCAAAGCAACAAAATATATCCATCATCAACAGCTCCCTGCTTGCTGAGACTCCAGTGATCATTCCTGTGGTAGTGCATATTGTTTATAATAAACCGGCGCAAAATATTTCTGAAGACCAGGTCAATTCCCAGA
Organism: Sphingobacteriales bacterium; assembly: GCA_031372815.1. Taxonomy (GTDB): domain Bacteria; phylum Bacteroidota; class Bacteroidia; order Chitinophagales; family Chitinophagaceae; genus Pollutibacter. Next base: position 25 of record JANMMA010000195.1, on the reverse strand, counting down.
TAGAAGCGCTGAACATCAATTTTAA
>JANMMA010000178.1:0-1874 GCA_031372815.1 Sphingobacteriales bacterium | reverse complement strand
AGGACAATCAGAACATCAAATATTTTAATATAAAACCGGCGGATTAAATTCGCCGGTTTTTTTAATGTCCCAATAGTTTCTAATCCCAATAGTTTCTAATCCTAATAGTTTCTAGTCTCAAATTACCAGGCTCAAGTTGCTAGTCTCAAGTTGCTAGTCTCAAGTCTATAGTCTTAGGCTCCGTTCATCATTGTTGGTCACTCCTGTCTCCAAAAGACAGTCTAATTTCTCTTTTCTATATTTGCCATATGTTTTCCCGGAAAATTATCATAACAATAGACGGCTGGTCGTCCTGTGGGAAAAGTACCCTCGCACGCCAACTCGCCCGCAAATTGGGTTATGTATATATCGACAGCGGTGCAATGTACCGGGCGATTACACTCTACTTTTTAAGAAATCATATCAACTGGTCTTCCCACCGCGAAGCGGCCAAGGCCCTCAAAAATGTTGAACTGGAATTTCATCACAACACACAGGCTGATTGTAGTGAGATGTACCTAAATGGCGAAAACGTGGAGTTTGTTATCCGTGATTTGGTGGTGGCAGAAAAGGTCAGCGAAGTGGCGGCCATTAAAGAAGTGAGGGATTTTGCCGTAGCACAACAAAGAAAAATGGGTAATGGCAAGGGTATAGTAATGGACGGAAGAGATATTGGTACAGTAGTATTTCCAAAGGCTGAACTAAAAATATTTATGACGGCAAACAATGCCGTACGTGTAGAACGAAGATTCAAGGAACTGTTTGACAAAAATCCTAATATCACTCTTGAAGAAGTAAAAACCAACCTTGAAATGCGTGATTATATTGATTCCAACCGGGAAATATCACCTTTGAAAAAAGCAAAAGATGCTGTGGTGCTTGACAACACCAATATTGGTGAAGAAGAGCAATGTAAATTGGCTATGAAATGGGTCAAAGAAAAAATGTCCAAACTTGATTAAGGTTATCAGGCCCTGCCAGCAATAACGCCACTAGTATAATCATTGTAGCACAAACAAATACAACCGTCTTAGCTGCACTTTATTACTCGATCCATTCCCCCTCAACAACTTCAAAAGGTATCGCATTGCTGAAGAAAGAATGTATCTTTTGTAATACGCCTTCCACCATAGCATCAGGACACGAAGCACCGCTGGTGACCAAAATGCGGACAGGCATGGTTGAAGGGAGCCAGTTTTCAATACTGGATTCCAGTTTGGTTCGCCAGTTAAACTGAAGAAGGTTATCAGCCGACAAAACATCGTCAGCTGAGCGAACGAAATAAGTGGGCAGTTTTTCTTCACACAGCTCCACAAGATGCGATGTATTACTGCTGTTTCTTCCACCTACTACTATGGCAATATCGGCTTCCTGGTTCAACATTCCTGAAACTGCGGTTTGGTTGTCGTTCGTGGCATAGCAAAGGGTATCCCTGGTATCTGCAAAACGTTCACCAATTGTTTCTTCGGTTAGGCTATACCGCTGACGTACCAGGTTTTTCAAGTAATCTGCTATAGCCTGCGTGTCACTCGCCAGCATCGTGGTTTGGTTAACCACGCCAAATTGTTGCAGGTGGCGGGAAGCATCAAAGCCTTCAGAATACCGTCCGTTAAATTCTTCATAGAACGCTGACTGTTGTTTTTGACCCGTTATATATTTTCCCAGTTCGATGGTTTCCTTCATGTCGTTAATCACCAACGTAGGAGCGTTCAAAGCACTGTGTGAGAAAGTGGCCCTGGTTTCTTCGTGGGTAGGTTTGCCATGAACGATAATGCTATACCCTTTGCTGGCGATTTGTTCTGAACGGTTCCATACTTTTTCCACAAAGGGACATGTGGTATCATATTTTTCAATCGCTATTCCCAGTCTTCGAAGTTTATTTTCAATATCGAGCG
>JANMMA010000166.1:0-3831 GCA_031372815.1 Sphingobacteriales bacterium | reverse complement strand
GGATTTATTAATAAAGATCAACTCATAAAGATTGCCGAACCGCTGATGAAAAGCGGATATGGTGAATATCTGATGAAAGTTGTATCTTAATCCTGAATGGTAAATACGCAGCTATGAAAAAAATACTGGTCACCGGCGGATGTGGTTATATTGGTGCTCATACGATAGTGGACCTTATCGAGAACGGCTTTGAAGTGGTATCTGTCGATAATAATTCCCGTTCAAATACAAGGCTCCTTGAAGGTGTAGAAAAAATCACCGGTCAGAAAGTTAAAAACTATAAAGTGGACCTCTGCAATTTCGATGATACGCATGCCATCTTTGCAGAAAATGAAGATATCATCGGAGTAATCCATTTTGCAGCCTATAAAGCTGTCGGCGAATCAGTGCAAAAGCCACTGATGTATTTTGACAATAACATCACGTCACTAATCAACCTCTTAAAGTGTATAGATGAATACAAAACACCATATTTTGTTTTTTCGTCTTCCTGTACGGTGTATGGTAATCCTGACCTGATCCCTGTTACAGAGGAAACGCCACAAAAACCAGCAGAATCACCATATGGCGTTACCAAACAGATGGGCGAAAAAATCATCGCTGAATATTCCAAAAAAGCAACGACCAATGCTGTATTGCTAAGGTATTTCAATCCTGCCGGGGCTCATCCAACTACCCTCATGGGAGAATACAATATCGACAAACCGCAGAATCTAACACCTGTCATTACACAGACTGCCATCGGCAAAATTCCGCAAATGCAGATTTATGGAAACGACTACCCAACACGCGACGGAAGTTGCCTGAGGGATTTTATCCATGTATGCGACCTCGCACACGCACACACACTTGCGTTGAAATTTGTAATGGAAAACAGGCAGACTACCAATTGCGAAGTGTTCAACCTGGGCACCGGCGAAGGCATCACCGTACTGGAAGCCATTAAAGCTTTTGAAAAGGTTACCGGTGTAGCCCTTAATTACGTAATCGGGCCAAGGAGGGATGGCGATGTAGTGGCCATTTATGCCAATAAGGACAAAGCTGAAAACTTGCTTGGCTGGAAACCTGCATATTCGCTGGACGATATCATGAAAACAGCATGGGCCTGGGAACAAAAATTGAAGACAGACGAAAAATTTTATACAGGTAAGAACTTTCAATTGAATTGACGAATTTGCGAATTGGCGGATTGGCGAATTAAACTGCGGGCCGCAATCAAATTGTGACCTTGAGGAATTAGTTTATCAATACGATAATTTATAAATCCGATAATTCGCTAATCCGCTAATCCGCCAATTTCTATTACTTTTGCGGCCATATGCTAAAAGATATACAGGTCACCGGCCAGAAAGACACCCGTAGCGGTTTCGGAGATGGCATCCACGAAATAGCCAGGACAAATCCCAATATTGTAGCCCTTACAGCAGACCTGGCGGGCTCATTAAAATTGAATGCTTTTATAAAGGACTTTCCTGAACGATTCATACAGGTAGGCATAGCTGAGGCTAACATGATGGGCATTGCCGCCGGACTGGCAACGGCTGGCAAAATTCCGTTCACTACTACATTCGCAAATTTTTCCACCGGTCGCGTTTACGACCAGATCAGGCAGTCCATTGCCTATTCCAATAAAAACGTGAAAATTTGTGCTTCACATGCCGGACTTACCCTGGGAGAGGATGGTGCAACACACCAGATTTTGGAAGATATCGGGATGATGAAAATGCTTCCGGGTATGACCGTGATAGTGCCTTGCGATTATCAGCAGACGAAAGCTGCGACAAAGGCCATAGCAGATTTTGTTGGTCCGGTCTACCTTCGCTTCGGCAGGCCGGTATGGCCGATCTTCACTAAAGATGAACCATTTCAGATCGGGAAGGCCCAACAGTTTGCGGAAGGAAAAGATGTGAGCATTTTTGCCTGCGGTCATATGGTTTGGAAAGCAATTGAAGCCGGAAAGATCCTGGAAGAAAAAGGCATCAGTGTGGACTTGATTAATATCCACACGATCAAACCTCTAGATACTGAGGCTGTACTTCGCAGTATTCGTAAAACAGAATGCGCTGTCACGGTTGAAGAACACAATATTATAGGTGGATTGGGTGATGCGATTGCACAGGCCGCCGCCTCCAATTGCCCGATACCCATCGAACTGATTGGCACCAAAGATACTTTTGGAGAAAGTGGAAAACCTTCTGAACTGTTGATCAAATACGGTCTGGATACCCCAAATATTTTGGCAGCCGTCGAAAAAGTGATGGCCAGGAAAAATTAACCGGGTACCCGGCATTAAACCAGCCCGACCGGGATTTTATAGATACCTAATATACTTCATGCCAGTTACCCAAGACGACAAGGAACTGCTACACCTTTTCCGGGACCTCGGTACCAGGGAACAGGCCTATACTTCGATCGTCAGAAAATACCAGGAAAAACTTTACTGGCACGTCAGAAGACTGGTGGTTGACCACGATGACGCTAATGACGTACTCCAGAATGTTTTTATAAAGGTTTGGAAAGGCCTGGAAAATTTCCGCGAAGACGCCCAGCTTTATACCTGGCTTTACCGGATCGCCAGTAATGAATCCATTACTTTCCTTGAACAGCAGAAACGAAGGTCCTCAGTATCTTTTGACGACGTTTCAGCCGGTCTTTCCGAAAAACTAACTGCCGATAAAGACTTTGATGCTAATAAACTTGATTGGAAACTACAGCTAGCCATACAGCAATTGCCTGAAAAGCAAAGAATTGTCTTCAATCTTAGGTATTATGATGAAATGCCATACGAGGAAATGAGTAAAGTGCTTGATACAAGTGAAGGTGCCCTCAAAGCAAGCTATCACCACGCCGTTAAAAAAATAGAGGATTATATTCTGAATCGTTAAACCCAGCGCACTGTAAAACGTCTAATTACTGCTATGCCCAGCAATCAGCACATATTGAACGAATTAAACGAAATCAGCCAGACCGTTGCTAACCTGCCGGATTTGCCCGTTTTTACCGTACCCGAAAACTACTTTGCTGAATTTCCGGAAAAATTAATGTCGATTATCCGGGAAGATGCAAAAGACGAGACAAACCTGATATCACCCCTGTTGGGGGGGATTAAAAGAACAACACCTTTTAGTGTTCCTGAAGGATATTTTTCTTCACTGGAACGTAACCTCACAAAATTGGTGGCTGCTGAATCTGAGCATCTAAGCGTTTCACCCATGGCTTTGTCTGAATCTAAAGGCTCTGCAACTAAACCAGAAACGGTTGTACTTCCGAAATCTGTTAGTGTTGAAGCTACTGGGGAAAATGTTTCAGGGCGTGTAATAAGTATATCACCTGCGAGGCAGGTCTACCGTTTTGCAATGGCCGCAGCAGTAGCTGGTATTATTGGATTAAGTGCCTGGTTTTATGTTCACCAGGAAGAGGAGAAACCTGTTGCGCAGGTTAATATCAACGCTGAACTTCCAAAAGTCAGTGAAAAAGAAATGAGCGAGTTTCTGTTAACTGCACCAGATATGCCTCAGGCAGAGACACTGCAGTTGGCAGGATTGGAAAACCTGGATATTGAAGAAATGCTAAAGGATGTAAATGAGAACGAGTTAAAGGAATATGTAAAAGATGAGCAAGTTTTAATGCCGGAGAAGATGAATTAAAAATTTACCCCATGAAGAAGATCGTAATTTTACTGATGTTATTTTTCCCTGTGCTTATGTATGCCCAGGATAACACCAATACAGAAAGCAAACTACAGAGCCTTGAGATTGCTTATCTCACTAAAGAGCTGAACCTAAGTCCTGATGAGGCACAGAAATTCTGGCCTGTCTATAATCAGTATTC
>JANMMA010000156.1:0-16188 GCA_031372815.1 Sphingobacteriales bacterium | reverse complement strand
GCAGTTTATATACATTTACATACACACGTCCCGTGTCAAAACAATTATAGCTGTTGAACATGACCAATTTATAGACCGTAGATTCTTTTGGTCTTGCTATGGGATTGGGAAGGGTATCATTACTTAATGTGAGGCCCGGTTCCCATTTATATCTTGTTCCACCAGACGCATTGAGTTGAATCTCCTTACCCTCACAAATATTGAGCGGACCCTGAACGATATTGAGATTGGCAGCAGGATATACTGCAAGGTTAGTTGTGTCATAACCCACGCCACACCCATTGAATGTGGTACCCCGAACAATATAAGGGCCTGCCTGAAAGAACTGAACATTAGGAATTTTTGGATCCTGGAGATTGGACGTGAAACCATTCGGCCCGATCCACTCATATTTAGTTGCACCGGATGCGAAAAGATTCACGGTAGATCCATAACAGCTGAACACATAATTGGTGGCCTGCACAAAGGCATCTGAACTTGTTACCGTGAAAGATACGGGTTGGGAAGCAATACGGCATGACGGTACATTTACATTTGCTCCGTCTCCAATCAGTAAACGATAACTGTAGTCGCCTCTCCTTGTCTGGGATCTAACAAAAGTTGTTGTTGTTGCACCGGGGATATTGTTCCAGTTGTTCCCCCGGTCAATACTTTCCTGCCATTGTAAGCGGGGATCCGCATAGCCTGCCGTGTAGGAGGCCTGAATGGTAAAATTTTGCGCCAGCGTTTCACATATTACGGTATCCGTTACCGTTACACCGTTGATGCCTGCAAAGATTTTTGGTCCGCAGGGCCTGAAGGCAATGTCATCCAGCGCAAGGTCGTTACCACAACCACCGGGCGCATTATTTTTTATCCGGATCACTACCGTAGTTACACCTGCAGGTGTGGTTACAAAAGTGCCGTATTGGTTCCACTGGGGCACCTCACTGGTAGGGATATTATTGGTATTGTAAACATTGATTACCGCACCTCCGAGGGTTTCAATGGTGAAGGTGAGGTTTGGTTGGATACCTGAACCGCCACAGCTGGGCGCCTTTAATACATTCATGATGTAAGATGAAAATTCATACAGGGTGCCACCGCATAAATTGCTGATCGTATCAACGTAAAATACACCGGGCTCATTGGATGCATTGACCAACATGTAAAAACCTCCTGCATCGTTAGGCGTATGGTCACCTACAACGGTTTGCCAGGTTCCGGCAAAACAACCAAATGATAAATTCGTAATGGTATAGGATCCGTCATCCGGACATCCGGATACATACTGGTAATTTGTTTTGCCTGCGGGAAGTGGAGATCCCTGGCTGCCGCTACCAAATGTGATCAGGGCCACCGGGTCACCGAGGCTTCCATTGCAAAGCTGTGCCTGCAGTGGATAAGCGGAGACCATCAGAACCATTGTTAATAACAGTAAGCGCATAAAAACAAATATACATCATAGGAAAAGGTTTGCATAGCGGTTAAACGAAAATCAGATGGCCGGATAATTACCCTTCTGTTTATAAACAATTATATATTTGTCGACCTAATTTCACTCCATGGCAGTACTTGCACAAATTCATGAAACCGTTCAGTTTATACAAAATATCGTACCTGAAAAACCACAGGTGGGTGTTATCCTTGGAAGTGGACTGGGAAATTTCAGTAAAGAGATCACCGTTGACGTGGAAATTGCATACCGGGACATACCGCATTTCCCCGTATCCACCGTTAAAGGGCATCAGGGAAAACTGATTTTTGGAAGAATGGGAGGTAAACGAATTGTTGCCATGGCCGGTAGGTTTCATTACTACGAAGGCTATGACGTAAACACTATTGTTTTCCCTATCCGGGTAATGAAGTTTCTTGGTATTGAGCTCCTGATGATATCCAATGCAGCAGGTGGAGTTAACCCATCTTACCAGGTGGGAGACCTTATGATCATACGTGACCATATTAGTTTTGCTACGCCCAATCCACTAGTGGGAAAAAATGAAGATGAACTGGGCCCACGTTTTCCTGATATGAGTGAACCATATCGGAAATCAATTATCAGAACTGCCCGACAAGTAGCCAGGGACGAAGGCATTAACGTTCACGAGGGCGTCTATTTCGCAGCTACGGGTCCCACTTTTGAAACGCGTGCCGAATATCTCATGATCCACCATATGGGTGGAGATGCAGTGGGTATGAGCACTGTTCAGGAATGTATTGCAGCCAACCATATGGGGCTGCCGGTTTTTGCCATGAGTGTAATTACAGATATGGGAATACGGGAAGAAGAAAATGTGATTACCCACGAAGAAGTGCTAGAAGCAGCCAAATCAGCTGAACCAAAACTCACGACTATCTTTAAGGGAATAATTGCAAAGGCCTGATTTACCAATATTTTACCAATCCACCTGCAGGGTTTGAGTAATTTCGCAGTCTTTATATGTTTTTAAAGCTTTTTCCTTTTTGTCTGATGCTTTTTGCAGGAATGCTTAAAGGCATTCACGTGCAGGCACAGAATCCTTTAAAGGGAAGGATGCCAATGGGTGGTATGGGAAGGCCGATGTCTGGTAGCAGCAATGATTCCATCAAGTTTGAAAAACGAAATTTCGCAGATGATTCTGTTGCCATCAGGTTTCGATATCTTGATTCGGCTAGATTCAGACCGATAGACGTTTCTATCAGGGACTATTTTGATAAGGTGCCCCTTAACCCGGAAGATGTTCACCTCGGCAACAATGGGACGGCAGCAAGGTCGCTCTTGTTTACACCTTTAATGAAGCCCGGATGGGATGCCGGCTTTCATGCTTTTGACGTTTACAGCTTTACCCTTGATGATACAAGGTTTATGACTACCAATAAGCCCTACACCCAGCTTACCTACCTGCTGGGAAGTAAAGCAGAGCAGAATATCAGCATAGTGCATTCACAGAATATAAAGCCAGACTGGAACGTCGTTTTTCAATATAGGTTGATTAACGCGCCAGGTTTCTTCAACTCGCAAAATACTGTTCACAAAAACTTCCGGCTTAATACAAATTATACATCAAGGGACAGGCGATACAATGTTTTTTTTGTAGTACTCAACAACAACCTCCAGTCTTCCGAAAACGGGGGTATACAAAGTGACACCTTTTTGGTAAACAAAAACCCGGCTTATAATGATTACTTCAACATTCCCACTAATCTTGCCGTGGTCCCGTTTTCTTCGAGAGACTTATTCAATGTTACCCTGAACACGGGAAACAGGTATAAAAACAGGGCATTCATGCTGAGAAACCAGTATGATTTTGGAAAGAAAGATTCCGTCACCACAGACACTACGGTGACCCGTTTTTTTCTGCCCAAACTAAGGCTAGAACATACACTTCAATATAATAACTACGAATATCTTTTCCAGGATGTACAGGGCATTGCAGATAGTTCTTTTTATGCCGAACGGTATGCAGGCCTGACTGATGTTCCGGATACATTGTATTATAAGCAACGCTGGTCTGAACTTTTAAATGATTTTTCCATTATACAGTTTCCAGACTCTAAAAATCCTTTACAGTTTCTAAAACTCGGCGCAAGTTTTCAAAACCTCTCTGGAAAATTTGTTCAGGGGAAAGATAATTTCTACAATTTTCGCGCGCATGGTGAGTATCGTAACCGAACTAAAAACAGGAAATGGGATATGCTTTTGTTTGGGGAATTTTACCTGATAGGAAGGAGTTCAGGAGATTATAGTATGCACGCCAGCCTTAAACGTGACCTTGGGCGAAAATGGGGCGATCTGGAAGCTGGCTTCAGAAATGTGAACAGGACACCTTCTTACATTTTTTCCGGCGCCACTGGGTTACCGGTAGTTATTAACAGCAGCCTTAATAAAGAAAATATTACGGAAATCTATGGTTCAGTATACAATCCCCTGAACAAGTTGCGGCTTAGCGCTAATTATTACCTGATTAGCAACTACACCTACCTGTCAGGTTTTAATACCACGAAACAAGAGTCATCAATATTCAACCTGCTTAGAGTTGGAATGAATAAAGAATTCAGTTTGAGAAACCATTGGAAATGGTATCTGGATGCCTATTTGCAAACAATTACCGGTAGTCCTCCGGTAAATGTTCCATTGCTTTATTTGCGCAATCGATTTGCTTTTGAAGGAAGTGTATTCAGAAACTTATTATTATCTACCGGGTTTGATATCAGGTATCACACACCATACAAAGCAGATAATTATTCTCCAGTGCTTGGGCAGTTCTTTTTCCAGGACAGGTTTCAGACAACAACGAGGCCCGACATTGCGGCATATATAAATTTTAAAATCAGAAACTTTACCGGTTTTACCAGGCTTGAAAACCTTAATTCACTGACATTCAATAATGGTTTCGGCTTTAAACAAAGCAACCTGGAAACGGAGCTTTACCCGTACCCTGGACTACTGTTCAGATTGGGCGTAGTTTGGGACCTCGTAAACTGACGACCCTTTTAAGTAGTTTAACGAAAGCTTATTGCATTTACAAGGGGAACAATGTATTTTTGTTATGTTAGGATGAAACGAGTATCAACCATATTTCTACTGGCACTATATTTAGTGGTTACCAGCGGTATCGTTTTGAATATCCATTACTGCATGGGTGAGGTTTCCAACATTGCCATTGCCACTGATAGCAAGACTTCCTGCAGTACCTGTGGTATGGACGATGATGGCTGTTGTCATGATGATGTGAAACTGGTGAAATTATCAGACAGTCACCAACCTTCATGGATACAGGACGACCTGTTTCAGTTTTCAATTCCACTGGTTCTGCCACAATCAACCTCCGTTCCTGAAACAAGGGCGAAGGTAAAGTTCTACGCAGCTCATGCTCACGCCCCACCGATTAAAGAGTCGTTGAACATCTTTCATTGTGTTTTCCGGATTTGATGATTTTTCTTTCTAACGCAGTTTTATTTTATCTACTTACAAAAACGTTATCATGAAAAATAATCATATTATACTATCCATATTTTCTCTCTTCTTTTGCACTGCACTTTTTGCCCAAAAAAAGGATACCATGAAGGTTTGGGGAAATTGCGGAATGTGTAAAAAAACTATTGAAACAGCAGCAAAGGGGTCGGGTGCAACCCAGGCTGACTGGAATACAGAGACCAAGATACTTGCTGTCTCATATCCCGAAAAAAAAACCAGCTTATCAAAGATCGAGCAGTCGGTTGCGGCAGCTGGTTATGATACCCAGAATTTTACTGCCCCGGTGGAAGCATATAATAAACTAAACTCGTGCTGCCAGTATGACCGTAAAGCAGGTGCTTCACCTAAAGCAACAGCCGCCGGACTTACCTTGAAATCCGATGATTGCTGTGCAGAGGGCGCTTCAGCTTCAGTCAAATCTGACTGTTGCAAAAGCGGTACCTGCACTGATTGTTGTAAAGATGGTAAGTGCACGAAAAGCAAGGATGCAAAATCTGCTGATTGCTGTAAAGATGGCAAATGTACTACGTCAGATTGCTGCAAAAAATCCTGAAAAAAAATCTCACAGAAGCAGCCGCTATTGCGGCTGCTTTTACTTTACCGGTTCGCTATTGCTTAACTTTGATACCAGTTCCAACTTTATGGCAACATGGAATGGATGACAACCAATATATATTAGGCCAGTATCGAACGGACTTTTTTAAATGCATTAAAAAAGAGAAGTAGTTGATCCCTGTAATTCACTATATGCAACGACTTTTGTATGCAATCCGCCGTTTTTTCAGGAAAGACTGCTGCAAATGATTTTCTCAACGGTAATCTTCCCTGACCGGACTAAATACATCAATCACCGTACAATCTTTGTACGCAATTGCTGAGTGCGGTACATTGGAAGGAATTACGCTAAAGCATCCCTGCGTGAGTAACATTTTTTGTCCCCCGATTTCCATTTCCAGTTCACCTTCCAAGATATAAGTGATCTGTTCATGAGGGTGGTGATGGAGGGGTAAATTACTGCCGGCTTCTATATTTACCAGGCCAAAAGATATTTGTTCACCATGAACATACCTTCCTGAAATGCCGGTAATGAGTTTCTTTAATGTAATATCCTGAATATTTTTCATCATGTTTACTGTTCAAAAAATGCCACACTGGCGCCTACCCATTCTTTGTCCTTATTATATCGTACACCGATCATTTTACCTTTGCTAAGTCTGCTAAGATTAGTAGCGAGCACAGGTCTTTTTTCGCCGTCTTTCCAGATGTACATCATCCTTATCTCGACTTTCGCGCCAATATCAGGTGTTGTGATAACATCTGCGTATTTCACTTTACGCTGGAGAATCCAATTCTGTGGCTGATCTACTTTTTCAATATCATCCATCGAAACATCTATTACAACACCCTGTCCGGCAAAAGAAAATAATGGTTTAAGCACATAATTTTCCAGGTCTTTGGGTGCCTGTTTTATCTCGTTCAGAAAAAAAGTTTCGGGAACATATGGGTGATCAATAAACGGAAGGGTGTATTTGCTTATCCTGTAAAACCAGTTAGGGTGGGGGATCCATTGTACGTTCCAGGGCCGTGTAATGTCAATGACCTCTCCCAATTTTTCCCGGTTAGTGTGTAAATCGTCAAAAATGATCCTGTTATAGATCCTTTTGATTTGCGTTTTAATACCATTATTCATATAGTAAAGGTCAGTCCCTTCCGAAAATACTTCGGTGATACATACTGTCTTGATGCCAAGATATTCCTCTGTGCAATAGAAATCTATTCTGGTCTTTTGCTCATGAGGTCTGATCTCCAAAAGGATGACATTTTCAGTAGGTGTGTCTGATAGGATGACTTCTCTGAGTGCATTCAGGTAAGTTTCCTTGGTAAAGCCATTAAAGTAATGGGAGTAGTTTTCAGGAACGGTAAAGTGTTTGCGCAAAACCTCCGGGTAATAAGCTTCAAAGCCATATAATGTAGGAAAGCCCTGCATTTCAATCAACTGAGGTTCAAGTTCGCCGTTGATATTCTGACAAATACCAAAATCAAATGCAATGAAATGTGCATGGTCATTTTGGCCTGCTACGAAGTCGGTTGCAGGAATAGCTTTTTCGCTGGCTTCAATGAAACCGGGGGATGTAATAATGTCGATAATGTACTCACAGGTGTCAATAATCTTCTGCCCAAACCATGATGGGATAAATTCTGGCGTTTCCGCAATCCTGAAATCAATAGCGCCAGGAAATTTACTGTTTAAGTCATCCAGGAAAGCGTGGTATTGGTCAACGGTAAACGAAGCATTAAACGATTCTCTTAGCGATGGAACCATTGGCTATCAATTGATGATTAATGTAAAAAATACTTAACGTGTCCTCTCCGTCTGGATGATATGGTTTACAGACTGATCTAGAAAGTTAGGGAGAATATGTGAATAGGTCCACAGGATCTTGTCCGGATCATTTAGGTGGTCAATCATTTGCTCCCATTTTTCATACCCATGGCTTTCGATAACGGTTTTCTTTTTATCTTCTGTTTGCAGGTACATGCTCATACCAATGGCGTCAGCTTCGGGATGGAATTGCGTGCCAATCATAAACTCATTGAATCGCACCGCCATGATTGCCCTCTCCAGAGGAATATGAGGACGCTCTTTTTCAATGCATAGAATTTTAGCCCCCAACTCTTTCAGTTTATTATGGTGGGGTTGGATAACCTGGTAATCCCGGCTGTCGACACCATAGAATGGATCATTTAGTCCTTCAAATATTGATTCATCTTTTCCTTCGTGAAGCATATGCATTGGAAAAACGCCAAATGCAGTAGACTTCCTTTTTGTTACATGTCCGATTTTATAGTGGCGGCAGGCTAACTGAAAAGAATGGCATATGAAGAAGACATTTTTTTTAATAACGGTTGCCTGATCATTATTCCACATTTCGACCTGGTGAAGCCAGTTGAAGTATTTTTTTTCCCAGGCAGAATGTTCAGACTCAAGCGGACTGCCAGGTCCGCCACTGGAAATATACAGATCGTAAGAAAGATCAGGAACCTCATTTTTCAACCTCACATCAAATTCATCCCAACTGATATCAATATTATTGGTATCACCATATTGGTTGATGATCTCTCGTATACAACGCATGCCCTGGTTTGGGTGACCCTCGTAGAGGTCAAGTACGGCTATGTTCAATGCATTGTTAACGGGCATAAAAATATCCGCAAAATTAACATTTTTTTGCGGATAGGGGTATTATGAAGTCTGGAATACTACTGAAGTGAACTGATAAAGCTATTCAATTCGGTCAGTGAAACCACCCTCGGAGTGAGCTTGATGTGGAGTTTATGTTTCAGTTCCACATCTTCCGAAGCTAAATAATAAGTATTATTAACAGAAGATATAGAAACGATGGTGCCCCGTGAACTAACAGGAATTTTATTGGCATAAAAAGCTTTCTGGTTTTTATCCTGCCCCATTTCCATTAGGCCCTTCCTGTCATCCAATAAAACATATACTTTGGAATTAGCATTGGTGAATATTTTTGGCAGGCTCGCAGTAATAGATGTGGTTTTTTCAACGTTTACAACCTGCCCGGGTAAAAACCACTGCAACCGGGGGATCAGCAGTACATATCCTTTTTTGGCGTTATGGGAACCAATTGAAAATGACCCCCCCTGTGCCGGAATCCAGTTGACGGGATTCCCAACTACTTTTTCCGTAAATAATTGATATCCGGATACAGGACTGCTATTGCCGATAAAGATCTCCGCAGCCTTTCCAGGGGCCAGCCTGAGTTCCTTCCCGTTCTGATATACAAAGAGCTTGACAGCAAAAAGCGTCTTCAGAATATCCTCATCAGATACTCCGGAAATATGGTTCTTCAACATGTCCCCCCTTGTTGAGAGGTACATAAGCAGAATCGTAGCTGGTCCTTTTGCTAACTGCCCGGATGCGTCAGTAAAGGTATTTGGCGGTAAGGTCACGATGATATCGTTGGGAAAAACTAATCCCTGATTTTTTTCTATTTCGCTAACCTCATTTTTCTGCGCTGCAGGAATTAATGTATCCAGCAGTTGTTGAAAGTCAGACTTAGTATCAGTTGTAGAATTATCTACCCAAACAGTATCAGCAGAGTCCACAGAGCTTACAAATACATCTGTGCTTTCCTTTTTGCAAGAAACAACCAGGAGTAGGAAGAAAAATGTCATCAACCTGGTAAGTGTCACCATAATCATTATTTATGTAATGGATACACGATATGTCAATAGCGTTGTCCGCCTTTGTTCAACCGATACCGGATTCCGAACTGAACACCCCAGGCAGAGAGATACTGTTCAAAGGGAGCTGCAATAGAAGCGTGGTTGTTTAAATAGCGTCGATAGTAAGGTTCTGCGAAAACGTCCACCTCTTCACCTATAGATTTGATTACACTGGCACCAGCATAAAGGCCGAATCCTAAGGAATTTTTGAACTGCGAAGCTGGATTTTTGCCAGATTGAGATAAGGGTAAGCCTGTTGTGTCAAGCATATCGCCAGTAAAACGGGAGCTCATATTGAAAATGGTTCCACCCTGAACTGCGATGGTTAGGCCTGGATGTCGCATTTCGTAAGATAACAATAAGGGGATATCGAGGTTTCGGTACCTGTTATACGTTTTTTTCATTCTTACGCCCGTTACTTCCACCTGCGATGAATCAGCCACATATAGTGTGTCGCCAGGTGCCCTTACAATGGTTCTAATAGTGACTATAGTAGTTATTCGGCGTTCCTTTTCATTCTGATAAAGGAACTTTTCGTTGATCTGAGAGTAGTGAAATCCAGTTTTTATCAGCCAGGAATTGGAGATATTTTTCGATATCCTCATACCTGCCGACCAGGATAGAAGAAATTTTTCTGAGCTGTCTTTCTGATCGATAAAATCTGATTTGTCAGTGGTTCCCTTGAGTGTTTTGAAGGGCATATCTAATGCACCAAATACCTCCATATACCAATCGTTCCTGCCTGTGTAATTAAGGTTAGGGCAATCAGGAAGCCCTGTTACTGCAACTGTTTTAGCCGATGGTTCACCAAATCGTTCTTGCCCATGAGCAAAAAGTGGTGGAAGCGAATATGATTTTGGCGGTGCCCAAATATAAGATAAAGAAGCCGGTCGGATCTTTTTACCAGACAAGCGAATTGCAGGAACGTTATACTCCATGGCCCTGGTGTAGGAATAGTTCGTTGGTCCATTCACTGACTTGTCAACGTCACGGGAAGAATCCAGTGAAATACTACCCGCTGAAGCTGACTGAATACTGTCCGCTATTGTTTCAATATATTGCGATGGAAGATTAGGGATACTATAAATCCCACTATTTTCTCTTGGAGGCTTGGTATGGTCTATGGATAACGGAGGATGCTGGCTAATTACCGATTGCTCGGGTGTTGATTTTTGTAGGGGAACTTTATTTTCTGACAATACCAGTGTCAGGCCAAGAAAGAAAAATAAAATGGATAGATAGATCCAGAACGAAAAAGGATGTCCCTTGTCCGATTTCCGGGCATCCATCACTTTTTTAAGGATTTCTAGGTCTACCGGGGATGAATATCCATGAAGTTTGTCCCTCCAGGAATCTTCCGGTAACTGGTTAGTCATGCTACCATCACTTTATTTCTTTCTAAAATCAATTTTTGTAACAATCTTCTTGATTTAGCTAATTGTGATCTTGAAGTGCCTTCCTGAATGCCAAGCATGTCGGCTATTTCTTCGTGAGAATAACCATCTATTACATACAGGTTAAATACCATTTTATATCCGTCGGGTAGCTGCGTGATGATTTTGAGAATTTCTTCTTCCTCCAGGTCCCCATAAACAGATGGATGAAAAGAATGGTCGTCCACGATATTTTCATGAATTTCCCTAAAATGAATCTTTTTCTTCTTACAAGATCGGATCGCAGTATTTACTACAATCCTTCTCATCCATCCCTCCAATGGACATTCGAAACGAAATTGGTTCAGATTATTGTAAATCTTGACCAATGCTTCCTGAAGAACGTCTTCAGCTTCACTGTTATCCGTCGTATAACGTCTGCAAATAGTAAGTAGCCTGCCTGCATACGTGTTGAACAACATATGTTGGCATTTGGTATCTTCCTTGATACATCCGTTTATTAACTCCCGCTCAGTCAGAGGTTTAATTTTAAACTGTGATTAAAACAAACGGAGTTACCAATCTGATGCCACGGACACCCGCACATTAGATTCCTCATACAGGTGTTCCGTTGCCTGAGTTCAGTCAGGAAAAAGTGAGGGGAATAAGCGATTATCATTATGGCCTCAGGGAGAAAATGTCAGAGGCCGCCGAGAAACTGATTGCCAATAAAGTCGGCCACACTGACCAGATTTTTAGTTTCTTCAAAGACTTTCAGTTGCCGGTCTGCGCCAGTGCCTTTTTCAAGTATTTTATTCACCATCGCGAGGGCGGGACGGCAGCCAAGGTCATCGGCAACATCATCAATAAAGTCGAGCAATTCATAGATAAGTACCCGGGTATTAACTTCTTCTTCTTTGCCGAAGTCTATCATTTGGCCGTCAATGCCGTATCGGGAGGCGCGCCATTTATTTTCGTTGACGAGTTGCCTGGGATAATTAATAAAATTGAGGTTTTTAGCCCGGAGCTTGTAGAGTTTTGCACAAATACACTGGAAAATGGCAGCGATGGCAATGGTATCATCGGCGGTAAGGGGAACATCGCAAATGCGGAATTCAACGGTCCCAAAAAAAGGATGAACGCGAAGGTCCCACCATATCTTTTTGGCGTTGTCGATGCAGTTTGTCTTGATCAATACATTAACATAATTTTCATAACTGCTGTAGCTGTCAAAGTAATCGGGAATTCCTGTCCGCGGAAATTTATCGAATACTTTTGTGCGGAAAGATTTAAAACCAGTAAGCCTTCCCTCCCAAAAAGGAGAGTTTGTACTCAATGCAAAAACATGCGGTAAAAAATATCGCGCCGAGTTTGCTATGTGGATGGCCATGTCTTTATCCGGCATCCCTACGTGGACATGCAGTCCAAAAATGAGGTTGCTTCTGGCTGCTTCCTGCATCTCATTGACAATTTCACGGTACCTGGCGTGGTCAGTGATTAGTTGGCTTTCCCAGTGACTAAAGGGATGTGTGCCTGAGGCACCCATCCTGAACCCAAGTCCTTCCGCGATCTCTGATATAGTTTTGCGAAGCGTTGTGACGTCTTTATAGGCTTCTTCAATATCCTGGCAGATGTCTGTCCCAACTTCTACAACAGCCTGGTGCATTTCTGCCTTCACTTTGTCGCGGATTATTTTCTGGCCCTCAGAAACAATCTTCTGCTCATGGCTTCTCAGTTCCCGTGTCTGGGGATCCATCACCATGTATTCTTCCTCCACACCAAGAGTGAAATGCTTGTAACTGATGTTTGCCATGGTAGATTAAACAGTAGGTGATTAAATATAGTGTTGAAACTTGGTTGATCAGAAGAGGATGGATTTACCAGAACTTTTTTTAACGTATTCTCCCCAGGTCAGGTTATCCATGCCTTCTTTTTGTTCCTCTGCGCGTTCGATGGCATAATTGGCTGCCGTTTCAACTACCCAGTCAAAATTTTCCTGTCCAACACTTTTTATCTCCGCATCAGGAGCAGGATTACAGAAGTCGATGGCATACGGTACACCATCCCTTAAAGCAAGTTCCACAGTATTGAAATCGTATCCCAGGTAGTGATTGATCCTTAGCACAATGCTTTCCATTTCCTGTAGCAACTGCGCTGAAGGACTGAAATCTGCAACATAACGCAGATGATGAGGGTTACGGGGTTCATATGGCATGATCCTGACGTGTTTGCCTCCGATGCAGTAACAACGGTAGTATTGATCAAATACAATTTCTTCTTGTAACAACATTACAAGCTGACCGGTTTCTGCGTGTTTGTGAAAAAAATCGTCCATGCTTTCCAGCCTGTAAACGTTTTTCCAGCCACCACCTGCAAAGGGTTTCATATAAGCAGGGAAGCCTACGTAATCGAAAATGCCTTTCCAGTCGAGCGGGTATGCAAGGTTGCTGAACGAATCCTCAGAGGTATCATCAGGAAGATCCCTTGAAGGAAGTATAACGGTCTTTGGCACCGGCACTTTTATTTTCGTAGCCAATGCGTTATTGAAAAATTTTTCATCCGCGCTCCACCAAAATGGATTGTTAATCACGGCGGTTCCGCTAATGGCCGCATTTTTCAAAAATGCGCGGTAAAACGGAACATCCTGGGATATCCTGTCAATGATCACTGCATACCCGGATGACTCACCCTGCATTACTTTATCGATACGGACAGGTTCTGCAGAAATGCCAGAAATGTTTTTACTGTTGACACGTTCAATAAAGGCTTCCGGGAAAGAGCGCTCTTTTCCAAAAAGTACACCGATCTTTTTCATTTCTATAGTATTTTTTAATGAGCTGATTTGTGGCCAGACAGGATGGCCTGCGGGCGGGAATAACCAAATATATTTTTATCGATACAAAAAAACAAAAAACCAGCACCCTAATTTGTTCAACACTGGTTTATATTTGAAGCATATGATGATGTCGAAAGAAACCGCTATACTGGAAGAAAGGCATATTATTCACTCTGCCCACCTTCACCGCGATGTAATTGTTGACTATTATCTTCCTGTAGATATATCAGATCCCTCCCGTATGAGCCTGTTAATGATCAATGACGGACAGGATATGGAGCGAATGGGATTCAGGCATATCCTGGAACAGTTGTATAAGTCGAACGCAATAAAACCTGTTGTATTTGCGGCTATCCATGCAGGAAAGGACCGCAAAATGGAATATGGAACAGCCGGATTTCCGGACTATAAAGGCCGGGGTGACAGGGCTGCCGCATATACTGAATTTATTTTCACAGAACTGCTGCCCTTTATCAGAAATACCTATCAGCTACACTCTTTTACCGATAAAGCATTTGCAGGTTTTTCACTGGGTGGATTGATGGCGCTTGATATCGTTTGGAGCCATCCACAGGAATTCAACAGGGTAGGTGTGTTCAGCGGATCACTATGGTGGAGGATTCGTGGGCTTGATGATGGTTATGTGGAAGAAACCGACAGGATCATGCACATGCGCATCAGGGAAGGCAATTATGCGCCATGGCTGAAGTTCTTTTTTCAGACCGGAGTGCTGGATGAAGCTATGGACCGCAATAATAATGGCATTATAGATTCCATTGATGATACGATGGGGTTGATCGACGAACTCACCAAAAAAGGTTATGACCCCAAAAAGGATATAGTATACGTCGAATATGCAGATGGCAAGCACGATGTTCATACCTGGGGCCGCGCGATGCCAACGTTTCTCCGCTGGGCATACGGGAGATAATGTGGGTAATTGGCAAATTGTTTAATGTGGGGATGAATACAGTTAATTTCACTAAAATCCTTTGGTTGATTAATTGTTCCACTAATTCAGCCCGGTCTGTTACAAATCGTGTCTGACTCACATTTCAGGATGTGAAATAAAATTAAAATGAGTTTAGTTACAATGGCAGTTGCAAAAAAAACTGCCTCAAAATTTTTTGAGGCAGCTTGAATTAAATTGATCACATTATCGCACTAACCAATTCTCACATTGGTGTTAGATATATTTTCTGATCAGAGATCAGAAAATATATCTAACACCTAACTGCGCCTGCCATACATCAATGATACCTGTACCCCTGCGGTATGTAGAGTAACTGAGTTTGTTATTGACTGCATTCATTCTATAAACAGGTACGCCCGTTGCAGCGTTGTATCCTCTTGCTGCCAGCGGTGCATTGTTGTTCACCACATAACCCACACCAGATTTTGAGGTGATCATGTTGCCGATATTAAATATATCGGCACGGAACTGAATGGTATGACGTTGTTTGCCAATGTTGCGGAATAGTTCCACCATCGCACTGAGGTCAAAGCGGGTAACCATCGGCAGTTTCAATCCGTTACGTTGTGCATATTTACCGCGTACAGTACTCAGGTAAGGATCCTGGTTTATAAATGCCTCAAACGCGTCTTTTTGCTGCTGAACGGTGAATGTAATGCTGTTCGCGGTGTACTGTTCGAAATTCATTTCCGCCTGGTTCCTTGGAACATAAAGTAGGTCATTACCTGCCACTCCGTCCCCATTCATATCACCAGAATAGGTATAAGAAGTGCGCCCCTGGTTCTGTGATTGCCCGAATAATGAGATCTGGAATGCGGTAAATTTCGCCAGTTCAACACGGTAGTTGATGTTTCCAATAAGACGTGAACGAATATCGTTATCACTGTAAGCAAGATCTGGCCGATTGTTACCATTTACGGTGCGATTATCCCTCCATGAACTGAAAGCAATTGAACCGGCACTGATATAGTCTTTGGTTGAGCCATAATTGTATGCAAGCATCCAACCAAGTCCCTTGCTACGAATGGGTTTTTCAATTTTGAAAGTGGCCATGATGTTGGATCCGTACGGTCCACTTTTCATTACAGTCGCATCGGTGATCTTGGGATTTACCCTGACTGCGTTGTTGAATGCGGCTCCCGTCAATAGCCCTCCGGTTGTAGTATTGAATGTACCATAACGGGGACGGCTATCCGGACCGCTGAAAGCTCCGGTGGCATTTTTCAGGTTGGCATTGTAATAAAATACGTTGCTTAAACTCTGGGTGAACAGGAATTCAACGGAGGCAATGATGCCACCACCAAGGTTCTGGTCAACGGCGAGGTTACCCCTGAATACCTGTGGGAAACGGAAATTCTTCTCTGTCGTTGCAATATTGTATGAAGGCGCAGGTTGTCCGGGATTGGTAATGGTAGGGATGTTTCTGGTCACGTCATCACTAAATGGAAAAGCCCTGCTCGCTCGCCAGCGCGGCGGGCGCGTCGCGCACCTGCACGCCGTGCTCGTCCTCGTTGTAGCCCCACGGATCCGCCTGCTGCTCGTTAAACACGACCTCGTTTCCGCGCATGTAGCTGATCGGCAGCGCCGGCAGCTCGAGTCGCAGCGACACGCTCTGCAGCTGCTCCTCGGCCGTCAGCTTCACGTACATCTGGTTGGCGGCGCGCCGCGGATCCAGCGTCGAGCGCAGCACGGCGTCGTCGCCGACGCCGAGGTCGCCCGACTGCGACGCCAGCGCCGCCACCGAGCCGCTGCTCGACGCGACGATGCGCGCGTAGTTGGTCAGCTGCACCGCCGAGATCTTTGACGACGACAGCGACGC
>JANMMA010000141.1:0-2192 GCA_031372815.1 Sphingobacteriales bacterium | reverse complement strand
GGCGTTCCGGTTTTGTGGACCCTCAGTGAACCATATGGCGCAAGGGACTGGTGGCCTTGCAAAAACGGGCTTGATGATAAAACCGATTCCATTGACGTAATCATCACCACTCCCGATGCTTATTTTGCTGCGTCAAACGGTATGCTGGCCAACGAATTCACAACCTCAGGTAAGCGTACCGTTTACTGGAAGCACCGTTATCCCATCGCTTCTTATCTCGTGGCCTTTGCAGCTACCGATTACGTTGTGCAAAATGATACGATACAATTGAAAGACAAGGTGCTGCCCCTCAATCAATATGTTTATCCTGAAAACGCTGCCGTCTTTGATAACAGCAAACAATATACCCGCCGGACCATGCGGCTGTACGAAGGTGCATTCGGACCCTATCCATTCCGCAATGAACGCTACGCACATACCCAGTGCGGATTTGGCGGAGGAATGGAACATCAGACCAATTCATTTATGGGCAACGCAAGTGAAAGCCTCATCACCCATGAACTTGGCCATCAGTGGTTTGGCGACCGCGTTACCTGTAGTAGTTGGAAAGACATCTGGCTAAATGAAGGATTTGCTACGTTTATGGCTAACTACGCCATGGAAAGCTTTTATCCACCATCGTCCTATATGCCGATTTACCAGGCCCAACTTAATTCGATTGTGGCCCAACCCGGCGGCTCGGTATTGGTGGATGACACCACCAATGTGGGCAGGATATTCAGTTACCGGCTCTCTTATGCAAAAGGCGCATGGCTGCTGAAAATGTTGCGTTTTAAATTGGGCGATTCAGCATTTTATCGTGGCCTCAGAAGCTATCTTACGGATCCACTAACCTCCTATGAATTTGCGCAGACAGATGACCTTAAACGCAATCTTGAAGCAAGCTCAGGACAGGACCTGGATGGGTTCTTCCTCGATTGGTATAACGGTCAGGGTCACCCGAGTTATAAGCTTGACGTGAAACTACTTGGCGGGACTTATTTTAATATAAGCCTTAGCCAGACAACCTCACATCCTTCGGTATCATTTTTTGAAATGCCTGTGCCCATTTTATTCAAAGGCAGTACAAAGGATACTACGATCATCATCAACCATACTGGCAACGGACAACAGCAGATCGTTAACCTCGGGTTTGTGCCCCTGTCAGCGACCATCGATCCAAACCTTCAACTCATCTCCGCCAACAACAAAGTCAATATTTCCACCGATAACTCAAGCGGTCCAAATACCATCGTGATATATCCTAACCCCGTGCGTGATCAGTTTGCCGTGCAATTATTAAATTTCACTTCGTCCGATGTAGACCTGCAGCTTTATACCAGTGATGGTAAACTGTTGTGGAAACAATCGAAAAAATTACAGAACGGCAGCGACTATATCACTGTTGATTCGCATCAGTTGCCCAGGGGAATATACCTGCTGAGTATTCGTTCGAAAGACACCAGGTATGTAAAAAAGATTATGAAATAATCTGGTCTGCACTAATTTGCGCTCCAATTCTTTTCCTATTCATGCCGCCGAAAAAAAAGAAACCTTTCTACCAGCATAAAGCCTTGCTTAGCATTCTCTTTATAGCAAGCCTTTCCATCGGTGGCTATTTTTTATACATATGGTGGATGGAAAAACAGGCGGGCTTTGCGCACTATCCCGCTTTTGGGATTTCTCTTCCGATAGATTACGAGATCCACGGCATAGACGTTTCCACACACCAGGGGGTGATCAGTTGGACGGATGTACAGCAGATGAAAGTGAAGGATGTTGACCTTAAGTTCGCATTCATCAAAGCCACCGAAGGATATACAAAGGTAGATTGGCAGTTCAAAAGAAATTGGAAACGCGCAAAAGAAGTAGGCATGTCGAGAGGTGCTTACCATTTTTTTATTGCTACCAAAACAGGTGTGAAACAGGCCGATAATTTTATTTCCACCGTCAGGCTTGAAGACGGTGATCTGCCTCCCGTACTTGATGTGGAAGAAACCTATGGCGCCAGGCCGGCCGATGTTCGCAAGCGCGTCAAGGAATGGCTTGATATTGTAGAGCGGCACTACGGGGTCAAACCCATTTTGTATACAGGTGCAGATTTTTATAAACAATTCCTGGGGTCAGATTTCGATGAATACCCATTATGGGTCGCGCATTATATTCAAAAAAACAGGCCCAGAATAGAGCGGCAATGGGCATTCTGGCAACAT
>JANMMA010000140.1:0-5336 GCA_031372815.1 Sphingobacteriales bacterium | reverse complement strand
TTCTTATAGAAACCTGCAGCATCCCAACTCACCGAAGGTGGCCACTAGCTATAAAGTATATCAATATCAATACTTTAGCGCGGCCCGCGACTGGGGAATAATTTGTCAGAAAGAATGGAAACTTGAAAAAGCGACAGGGGTACCGTTTCGTTTTCGCCTTGGCAGTTTGGAGTATGTTGACAGGCTTGAGGCGAAAACGAAATAATGTGACGAATGCGATAATGCGGTAATGCGATAATGGAGAACTAGTGCGACAGTGAGATAATGGATACCGAAGCGATAAGGAGAAAACGCAAGACATAAAAAAATTACTTCCTGATCAGTATAACGCCTCCGACCAACAGTAAGAACCCCAGCAATTTTGCTGGAGTAACCGGGTTTACAGGTACTCCGAAAAGTCCAAAATGATCCATGATCACGCTCATCATGAGTTGTCCCGCTACAATCAGGCTAAAGGCCAATGCGGCGCCTAACCGCGGAATGATCATAATGATACCGGTTACGTAAATGGCGCCGATAAGACCCCCCATCCAGTGATACCATTGGGTTTCCCTGATGAGTGAAGGTTGAAAATTAGCCCTGACAGAAAAAGCGTAAATAAACAGTACAATAGTGCCGGTAAAAAAAGATATCGTGGCACCAATTACTGGATGACCAAACGTACGCATCAATTTACCATTCAACGCCGCCTGTATCGGAAGGATGGAACCCATCACCAGCGTTACGATTATGATCAGATATTTCATAAATAAGGACTATTGAAATGGAAAGATTTACCTGATTGGCGTTCTCGCCAATGCCCGTTCTTTATAATACACATTCCGCAAACTGTCCGTCCACCCATTGGGGTTGTTGAGAAAACTCTTGCTGCTAAAATATATCGCACCCTGAATATTGGGTGTATTCCTTAGGGCTTGGAGTTGTCGCGGTAATAGTGTCTTGTCCCGCCACACCTGGTTACTGCCGGCTTTATATATACCCAGGCCGATATAACAATGCTTTCCATAACTGTGTTTGCTCCACCAGTCGAGCAATACTTCATAAGGCGCCGCCTTATGTCCGAACTCCCAATATAACTGAGGCGCTACATAGTCGATCCAGCTGTTCTTTAACCATAGCAGAATGTCTGCATAAAGATCATCATAGTTTGTTTGCCCTGCTGTAGTATTGCTTCCGTCCGGGTCTTTATCGATATTTCGCCATACACCAAAAGGTGAAATACCAAACTGGCAGTTTGGTTTTATTTCCTTAATGGAGTTCGACAACATCAGGATCACCGAGTCAACATTACTTCTGCGCCAATCATCTTTTGATAAACTTCCGCCATACTTCATATAACTGGCGTTATCAGGAAATTCCTTTCCTGAAATGCGATAAGGATAAAAGTAATCGTCAAAATGTATCGCATCAACATCGTACCGTGTCACAACGTCGCGGATCACATTATTTACAAACATCTGTACTTCTTTGTTGCCGGGGTCAAAATACCTTTTACCACCGTATTCTAAAAACCATTCCGGATGTATCCTGGTGATGTGAGTGGGGGCGATGGAAGACTTCCCGATACTGAACTCCGCGCGGTAAGGATTACACCAGGCATGAAATTCCATCCCCCGTTTGTGCGTTTCTGTTATCATGAACTGCAGCGGATCGTAATAAGGAAATGGAGGTTTTCCTTGTGTGCCGGTCAGCCATTCACTCCAGGGCTCATAGGGCGAAGGATAAAACGCATCGGTGGCAGGCCTGATCTGAACGATCAGTGCATTCATACCGTTTTGATAGTGCATCTCTACCAGCCTTACAAACTCGGCTTTCTGGGAATCTACGGGCAGCGCTTTGCGCGATGGCCAGTCGATATTATCCACCGAAGCAACCCAGGCGCCCCTGAATTCAAATGCCGGGGCAGAAGCGATAGTGGGTAAAGTATCGGCTGCCGGCACCGATAAAACCCTTTCTTCACGTGCTGTTTTTGCGCTTGCCGTTATCGGCTTAACAAAAAAAAATCCTAAAAAGATCAGTATCAGGGGAGTTATAGAGCGAATTTTATCCAGGACTTTATTAAGCGACTTCAATTCCTTTTCCGACAGGCCATTCATCAGGTTGTCCATCTGCGCACTCTTCAGGTCGAGTCGTTGTAAAATGCGCTTACCCTTATCCGTTATAGTGACGTCCACGAGGCGCTTATCCGACTTCGACATTTTTTTAGCCGCCAGTCCCTTCACTACCAGCCTGTCAACAATCCTGCTCGTATCGCTCATCTTGTCGAGCATGCGGTCCCTGATCTGCAGTGTCGATAAAGGTTGTGGATGGCTGCCACGGAGTATCCTCAGAATATTGAACTGTTGTAGGGTCAGGTCTTCTTTTCCAACAATATTTTTGATCTCTTCAATAAGCCAGTGATAGGTATATATGAGGTTGATGCCGGCTTTCTGTTTCTCATTTCTAAAGGTAGACTGGTTGATATCTTTTTCAAGGCCCATTCAAAGCGTTTAGGGGGTTAACACTATTTTGGCGGGTTGTCCGCAAATTCACTGGTGTAAATCCTGATCATAAGGATCAGGTAAGAAAGCAACAAAGGACCAAATATAAATCCCATGAATCCAAACAAACCTAATCCAACAATAACGCCCAGGATGGTCACCAAAGGGTGCACATCACCAATTTTTTTCATGAGCGAGATCCGGGCAAGATAATCAACATTTCCTGTTACCACCAGGCTGTATATTAATAAGCCCGTGGCCTGCCACGAGGATCCCTGCGAATACAAATAGATCACTAGCGGGAGCCAGATCAGCATGGTACCGACCATGGGAAAAAAAGCAAATATACCGGTAAGAAATCCCCAGAGACCAAACTCTGCCAGGCCAAATATCCAATATCCCAACGTCGCGAAAATGCCCTGGATAATAGAAATCAACGGAATACCAATGGCATTTGCACGCACCATATTCTTGGTTTCTTTGGCCAGTGTATCAACGCTTTCGGCTTGCAGAGGAATAAAATTCGACACCGCTTTCTCCATCGCTTTTACATTCACCAACATAAAGTATAGCACAAAGAACATCATCAGCAGGTTTGCCACTATAGTCAGCGTACTGTTCAGGAATGTAGGTATGAAACTCCCCACAGTTTCCTGCATTTTATCCATATTATCCTTTGCAAAAAGCTGAACACCGGTAACTTCTTCAATACGTTCCGAAAATTTATGAAGGCCCACCATGATCTGTTCAGAATTTCCAAGTACCGAATTGATCTTCGGCATCATCACCCTGGCCGTGAAATAAATGGGTATGCCAAGCAGCACCAAAGCTATCAGGATGTAGCCGAACGCCGTCCACTTTGGGTTCCACTTCCTCGCGTAAACGAGTTGATAATAGCGGCTCCTCCCAAGTATGTACATTGTAATCGCGCCAAGAAACCCCGGCACAAAAATGTACAACTCTTTAATGATAAGGAAGCCCAGCAGCAAGATCAAAATCAGGATAATGATCTGCCTTATACGGTTGTTAAATTGCGCCATAATGTTTAATCCCAGACTTTTGTGCCTTCACTGCAGTTTGAACAAATATCAATATTTTTTCTGCTATGCATAAGTTGTTTACGAAATTGCCTGTAACGGTCGTTTTCCCAGACCTCCCGGAATGACTGTTGGCTAAGGTCACCCAATTGATGTTGAGCGTCTTTATCGAAACAACAGGGTACTACAAGCCCATCCCAGGTGATGACATTGGCATGCCAAAGTTTCCAACAGTGATTGGCCATTTTATTTTTCGGCTGCCATTCGCCCTCACCATTTTTTTTATACCGGCTGTATTTATCGGTCTCCGGGATCAGGCCATTCGGATCCTGCTTATAATCGTACACCTGCGCAGTCTTGAACCAAACGTCATCCACACCAATGTCAACAGCAAGTTTCTTCACATCTTCCACCTGGTGCTCATTGGGTTTTACTACAAGGAACTGAAACACAATGAAAGGCGTTTTACTGTTTAATTGCTTTTTCCATTTCACCATATTTCTTGCACCTTCTAATACTTTATCAAGTCTTCCACCTTTCCTGTACTGTTCATAAACTTCCTGGGTGGTGCCGTCAATAGAAATGATCAGCCTGTCGAGCCCCGATTCTACTGTCTTCCTGGCATTATCGTTATTCAGGTAGTGGGCATTGGTGGAGGTAGCCGTATAGATCTTTTTATCAGCTGCATACTTTACCATATCCAGGAATCCCGGATTCAGATAAGGTTCCCCCTGAAAATAAAAGATCAGGTACAACAATTCCCGGTGCATCTCGTCAATAGTCTTACGAAAAAAAGAATTATCCAGCATACCCGTCGGCCTAGTGAATGCCCTTAGCCCACTCGGGCATTCAGGGCACCTCAAATTACAAGACGTTGTGGGCTCAAAGGATAACGATACCGGGTAACCCCACTGTACAGGCTTGTTGAACATCCTGCTATAGTAATAAGAACCAAGCACCTTAACGGCATTCATTGCCCGTCGCAGGGTGAGTTTTGTCATTAAATTAACGCTATCATTAATATTGATTCCTGGCATCTGGCGTAAAATTAATCAATCCGCGCTTCGTTATAACCATGAACTTTATGCATATGAATTCACCACGTTACCTGGCGCTGCTGTTAATGCTTTTTGTTTGTTTACCGTCCCTTAAAGCACAGATCAACAGCAACTTCTCCACTCACCAATTGGTGGAACAGGAGAAGTCCAGATATAGTCTGATGGCCCGCAACAACGCCACGGGGTTATCAGAAACCATGGCATCAGCAAACTTTGACGTAAATCACTATCGCTGTGAATGGTCGATAGACCCCGCTATTAAATATATACAGGGAAAGATTACGTCCAGTTTCACCATCACCTCTGCCACAAATACCATTTCGTTTGACCTGGCTGATAATCTTTCGGTCGACAGTATTCTCTACCATAACGCCATCATCCCTTATACAAGGCCGGGCTCATTCGTGCTCAATATTAATTTTCCGTCTACACTCAACATTGGCACAAAAGATTCCCTTACCATTTTTTACCAGGGTGTTCCACCAAACTCCGGCTTCAGTTCATTTACTGCATCTTCACACGCGGGCGTTCCGGTTTTGTGGACCCTCAGTGAACCATATGGCGCAAGGGACTGGTGGCCCTGCAAAAACGGGCTTGATGATAAAACCGATTCCATTGACGTAATCATCACCACTCCCGATGCATATTTTGCTGCGTCAAACGGTATGCTGGCCAACGAATTCACAACCTCAGGTAAGCGTACCGTTTACTGGAAGCACCGTTATCCCATCGCTTCTTATCTCGTGGCCTTTGCAGCTACC
>JANMMA010000136.1:0-3413 GCA_031372815.1 Sphingobacteriales bacterium | reverse complement strand
CGGCTTCAGTACAGGAACTGATCATCAACAAGAAGCTAAAGTTTTATGTTATCGATGCTACTACAGTGGCGAGGGATACTGGTATGAGTGGAAGGATCAATACCATCATGCAAACATGCTTCTTCGCATTATCGGGTGTGCTACCCCGTGAGGAAGCCATCGCGGAGATCAAAAAGACAATAGAAAAAACCTATTATAAAAAAGGGAAGGCAGTAATTGATCAAAACTTTAAAGCCGTAGACGCTACGCTGGAACATTTATATGAAGTGGATCTGCAGACAGTGATAACCGGTCAAAAGGTTTCGCTCACCGATGTAGTTTCTGATTTGGCCCCGGATTTTGTAAAAAATATCACGGCAAAAATGATGGTTGGCCATGGTGATGACCTGCCGGTAAGCCTGATGCCTGTTGATGGAACTTACCCAAGTGCCACAACAAAATGGGAAAAAAGAAACATTTCCGATCTTGTACCCGTATGGGACCCTGAAACATGTATACAGTGTGGCAACTGTGCATACGTTTGTCCGCACAGTGTGATCCGCGCCAAATTCTACAATGAGGATAACCTGAAAAATGCGCCTGAAGAATTTCCTTCTGCGCCTATAAATGCACGTGGTTTTCCCGAAACAAAATACACTCTGCAGGTGTACCTGGAGGATTGTACAGGATGTAATTTATGTGTGGAGGTTTGTCCGGTTACCAATACCGCCGACCGTACGCGCAAGGCCATCAACATGGAAGACAAGGAACCCATCCTGCAAAAAGAAAAAGTAAATATTAAATTCTTCGAAGATATCAGTTGGAATGACCGGTCAAGCATTGATTTTTCTACCGTCCATGGTGCGCAATTCTTAGAACCCTTGTTTGAATTTTCCGGAGCATGTGCCGGTTGCGGTGAAACACCATATTTAAAACTGTTGTCGCAATTGTATGGCGACAGGCTGCTGGTGGCCAATGCTACCGGATGTTCATCTATCTATGGAGGTAACCTGCCTACCACACCATGGGCGAAAAATAAAGATGGAAGGGGACCCGCCTGGTCGAATTCATTGTTTGAAGATAACGCAGAATTTGGACTGGGAATGAGGGTCACTACGGATAAACATACCGCAGTAGCCAGGGAATTACTTACTGAACTTTCCAGCTTGATTGATCCCACACTTTGTGCTGCTATCCTTACTGCTTCGCAAGTGCACGAGTCGGATATCATAGAACAACGTAAACGTGTAGCCGAACTTAAAGAGCGGCTTGCAGGTCTCGTTAGCGATAAATCGAAACAACTACGCTCACTAGCCGACCATTTGGTGAGCCGCAGTGTATGGCTGGTGGGCGGTGACGGATGGGCATACGACATCGGCTATGGTGGTCTTGATCACGTACTTGCTACGGGTAGAAATATCAATATCCTTGTGCTGGATACCGAGGTGTATTCGAATACAGGTGGTCAAAGTTCAAAAGCTACGCCAACGGCCGCGACGGCGAAATTCGCTGCAGCAGGTAAGCGAGTGGGTAAAAAGGACCTTGCCATGCAGGCCATTTCATACGGCAATGTGTACGTTGCCAGGGTTGCCTTTGGTGCGAATCCACAACAAACCTTACTGGCGATGAGGGAGGCCGAAGCATATGATGGACCTTCCCTGATCCTTGCTTACAGTCATTGCATAGCGCATGGTTACGACCTGAAAGATGGCCTTGACCAGCAGCATAAGGCTGTCATCAGCGGCTACTGGCCTTTGGTGAGGTATAACCCGACCCTACGCAAGAAAAAACAAAATCCTTTCATCCTTGATTCACCACGACCATCTATCAGCCTACGTGATTATGCGTACCATGAATTACGGTACAAAGTACTCACGAGGACACACCCGGAAGAAGCGGAAAAACTTATGGTACTGGCTCAAGAAATGGTAAACCTGAAGTGGAAGAATTATGAAGAACTGGCCACGCTACCCGCAAGCGATTTTGTACCCGTTGCATAACTTAATAAAATAAGCATATGGACCTCCGCACATCATACATGGGACTGGAACTTAAATCGCCAATTTTAGTGTCTGCCTCTACCCTTTCTGAAGACATACAGCAAATTGTAGAAATGGAAGACCATGGCGCAGGTGCCGTGGTGATGTTCTCGCTGTTTGAAGAGCAGATTCGCCATGAAGCCTTGAAATATGCTGCTGTGCAATCTGCGACAAGCGACGTTTTTGCGGAAGCATCTGGATATTTTCCTGACCTCGATGATTATGCGTCAGGAGCGGAAGAATACCTGGAAAAGATTTACCAGGCGAAAGCCAAAGTTGATATCCCCATCATAGCCAGCCTTAACGGTATAACCACAGAAGGATGGATAGAATACTCAAGACAAATAGAACAGGCAGGGGCCGATGCATTGGAAGTAAACATCTTTTTTATTCCGGGTGATACGCTTGTCTCTTCTTCAGAGGTTGAGCACCGTTACCTAAATATTGTCTCCGAAATACGCAACACGGTGAAACTTCCGGTTGCCGTGAAATTAAATCCCTATTTCAGTTCGTTTGGAAACATGGCTTCAAGAATCCAAAAGTCAGGTGCCAATGCACTGGTATTATTCAACAGGTTTTACCAACCTGATTTTGACATCAACGAATTAAAGGTGGTTCCTAACCTGCAGTACAGCGAATCTAATGAGATTCGTTTGCCATTGTTGTGGATTGCTATGCTTTATGGAAGGATACCCGTTTCACTGGCGGGCACCACAGGCGTGCAGAGTGCAGAAGAAGTGATTAAATATATTCTTGCGGGAGCTGATGTTGCCATGACGGCATCTGCCTTATATAAGAACGGGCTGGGATATTTGAAGACAATGACCAAAGACCTGCAAAAATGGATGCATCATATGGAATTTGATACGGTAGCCGGCTTTAAGGGAATTCTGAGTCAGCAACATATTTCGGACCCCACCGCGTATGAAAGGGCGAACTATATCAAAGTGCTGCATAGCAGGAGATAAACTATAGCGAATTGGCGAATTGGCGGATTGGCGGATTGGTGGATTGGTGCTTACATTGACTTTAAAGGAAGAAGGTATTATCTGCCAAAACTTATTCCGGCACCAACACTCACATTGAATTTCACGGAAGGATTCATGTTCCAGAAATCGTTTTCCTGCGGATCAAGAATAATCATTGGTCCGGCTAACGCCCGTAAAAAGAATCCGCCTTTAGGTTTCTGATACCTGTAACCAGCCCCTGGAAAAATATACAAAAACTTATCGTTGTCGGCCTGGTTTGATCCAATGTAATAGTGTTTCTGTACAAGTGGTATCAATGTTATCGTGAAATCAGCGTGGTGGTTCCCATGGCCGGTATTGATATCAAGGCCCAAAGGAATTGCTTTTCTGTCACGCATAACCGAAATGCCCGCCCGCAGGCTGTAAT
>JANMMA010000131.1:0-5763 GCA_031372815.1 Sphingobacteriales bacterium | reverse complement strand
ACTCATACGCAACCCGCAATCCGTAATCCGCAATCCGCAATCGAAAATCCGCTAATTCGCCAATTCGCCAATTCGCCAATTCGCCAATTCGCCAATTCGCCAATCCGCCAATCAAACGTACCGCCCCGTATGACTTGCCTTTACCTTCCTCACCCCTGTGGGAATTCCGGCATAGACCAGGCTTCCACCTGCGTCGCCAGCTTCGGGTCCAAGATCTATCAGCCAGTCTGCACATTTGATCACGTCAGTGTTATGTTCAATCACCAGTATGCTATGTCCCTGTTCGATTAATGCATTAAAGGACGCAAGCAATTTCTTGATATCATGAAAATGTAAACCCGTGGTAGGCTCGTCAAATATAAAAAGGACATTACCAATGCCTTTTCCTTTGCCTAAAAATGTCGCCAGTTTCACGCGCTGAGCTTCACCACCAGAAAGGGTGTCACTAGATTGTCCAAGTTTAATATAGCCAAGCCCTACGTCCTGTAGGGGCTTTATTTTTTTGACGATATCTTTTCTATCCTCAAAAAAAGCAAGTGCTTCATCAACACTGAGTTCAAGCAGATCATAAATGTTTTTCTCACGATAGTGCACTTCCAGCACTTCTTCCTTAAACCGTTTACCTCCGCATGATTCACATACCAGGTGTACATCTGCCAGGAACTGCATTTCAACCAGTTGTTCTCCCTCACCTTTACAAGTGTCGCACCTTCCGCCATCCACATTAAAAGAAAAATGCTTTGGCAGGAATCCCCTCATTTTACTCAATGGCTGTGATGCATATAAATCCCGGATGTCGTCATATGCCTTTATATAAGTAATGGGATTGCTCCTTGATGATTTCCCGATGGGGTTCTGGTCAACCATTTCCACTTGTGATATACTGTCAATATCCCCGGTGAGGCTCTTGTGAAGACCAACCTTTTCACCATACTCACCCTTAATCTTGCTAAGTGCCGGGTAAAGTATCTGTTTGACTAAAGTCGTTTTACCACTACCACTGACTCCGCTTACCACGCATAATACGTTGAGCGGAAACTCAACATCAATATTTTGCAGGTTGTTTTGCCTGGCGCCGTTTAACAAAATAGAAGATGTCCATTTTCGCGGTTTGGCGGCAGGTTCAATCTTCATTTGCCCTTTGAGGTACTTTCCCGTGAGGCTTTCCCCATTTGCCACAATGTCGTTATAATCGCCCGCGGCTACTACTTCACCACCCAGGTGACTTGCCAGCGGACCCATATCAATAATATGATCCGCTTCACGCATCATCATTTCATCGTGCTCCACTACAACAACCGTATTATTAAGGTCACGAAGATCTTTGAGTACTGAAATCAGCCTCGTGGTATCCCGCGAGTGAAGTCCGATGGATGGCTCATCCAATATATATAATGAATTAGTCAGGTTGCTGCCCAGGCTTCTGGTTAATTGTATGCGTTGGCTTTCTCCCCCGCTGAGGCTATTGGCCAATCGGTTGAGGGTCAGGTAACCAAGACCCACATCGAGTAATGTCTTGATGCGTTGGTTGATCTCGATCAGAATCCGCTTTCCAACTTCCCTGTCGAACTCACTAAGTGCTAATCCATCAAACCAGTCCTTCAGGTCACGCACCTGCAGTTCGCAAAGTTCGCCGATGTGTTTATCATTTATCTTAACATACAGTGCCTCATCACGCAAACGGTAACCCTTACACGAAGTGCACACTGTGCGGCCCCGGTATCTCGACAACAATACCCGATACTGGACCTTGTAAAGATTTTGTTCCACCTCTTTGAAGAACTCATTGATACCCTGTGCATACTTGTTTCCTTCCCACAATTCTCGGTATTGCTTTTCGGTAAGGTCTATTATGGGTCGATGGATGGGGAACGCTGTTTTAGCAGCGCTTTTAATAAATTGCTCTTTCCACTGGCCAAGTTTTTCTCCTTTCCACGGTGCGACAGCACCTTCGTATACACTTAACCGCTTGTCTGGTATAACAAGGTCAGGATCAATCCCCAATATTTGTGAGAAGCCTTCGCAAACAGGACAGGCACCGAATGGGTTATTGAAAGAGAAGAGGTTAGGTACTGGTTCTTCGAACTTTATACCGTCTAGTTCAAAACGATTTGAAAACTGCTGCATCATGTCTTCGTTAACCTGAAGATATACTTCAC
Source organism: Sphingobacteriales bacterium (assembly GCA_031372815.1). Classification (GTDB taxonomy): domain Bacteria; phylum Bacteroidota; class Bacteroidia; order Chitinophagales; family Chitinophagaceae; genus Pollutibacter. Next base: position 3,604 of record JANMMA010000131.1, on the reverse strand, counting down.
CTTCTCCTTCATAAAAGGCAGTGTTGATAGAATCTGAAATGCGGTGACGGTCATCTTCATCAAATTCACGCACTACCAGCCTGTCGATCAATACATAAGTATCCTGTGATGGCTTCCAGTCGTTCCATTCCATCATCTCTTCAATCCTTGACAATCCTTTTGCGTGGGCATCGTAGAGACGTGAGAAACCCTTCTGCATCAGGATATTCAATTCTTCCTTCACATCACGTTTGCCGTGAAAGTGAAACCTGGTAATGATATAAATCTTGTCGCCATCTGTAAACTGGGTGATGGCTTTCAACACGTCCGCAACGTCGTCCTTTTTGACCTGTCGCCCTGAAACCGGAGAAATGGTCTTTCCCAGTCTTGCGTATAACAGCCTCATATAGTCGTAAATCTCAGTCATACTGCCTACCGTAGACCTTGGTGTTCGGGTAATTACCTTCTGTTCAATGGCAATTGCAGGGCAAAGGCCTTTAATATAGTCCACATCCGGTTTATTCATCCGGTTGAGGAACTGCCTCGCATAGGCGCTTAAGGATTCTGCATAACGTCGTTGACCTTCAGCATATAACGTATCAATTGTAAGCGAGGATTTTCCCGAACCGGAAACACCTGTTACAACTATAAATTTATTGCGTGGAATATGAACGTCAACATTCTTGAGATTGTGTACCCGCGCGCCTTTGATGTAAATGGTATCCAATGCTTTCGGTACGTTTTCAATGAGGATCGAGTCCTTTTTTTTCAGCTTCATAATCAGGTTGCAAAGGTACTGTTAAATGAAGTCTGCATACTAAAATGCGTTTACCTGAATCGTTAACTTTATTGTGCGCATCGTTATCCTTTAACGATCTTTTCGGGTTGTTGGTCGAAAAAACTTTAACTAATATTTGGAGAATCAAAAAATTACTCTATTTTAGTCGTCCAATATCCCAGATAAAGATCAGAATCTACTCTTCGTATCGAATAGACTTCTACTTAACTGGTATGTTGGATTATTGTCCCCAATCCAAACCAATTCAAAACCGTTAAGACCATGAAGTCCCTAACCAATCACTCTGACCAGCAGTTAGTTCATTTATTCCAGGATGGCGATTCTGATGCCCTGGAGACGCTCGTGATCCGTCACAAAGACAAGATCTACACGTCAATTTTCCTTCTCGTTAAAGACAAGTACCTGGCCGAAGACATTTTTCAGGATGTTTTTATTCGTGTAATCGACACCGTTCGCGGCGGACGTTATACTGAAGAAGGCAAATTCCTTCCATGGGCCATGCGGATTGCACACAACCTTTGTGTTGACCATTTCCGAAAAGTAAAAAGGACACCAACAATCAGGAACAGCGAAGACCGCGACATTTTCGAGGTCCTCAATTTCACTGAAGATGGTGTTGACCGCAAAATGATGCAACGCCAGAGTCACGACCGCGTAAGGCAGATGCTGGATCTTCTTCCGGCCGACCAGCGCGAAGTGATTATCCTCAGGCACTATGCTGAGATGAGTTTCAAAGAAATCGCTTCGCTCACCAATTGCAGCATCAATACTGCCCTGGGTCGCATGCGCTACGGTCTGATCAATCTGAGAAAGATGATGACGGAGAAACAAATCGCGTTGTAAAAGACAAAAAATTTCAGGCCCCCGTATTTACGGGGGCCTTTTTTTGCCTTTTACAATGCGATTTGTTTAATGTGCTAATGCGATATTGCGATAGTGCATGCTCACATTTTCGCATTCTCAAATTACTTCAAAGCGCTTGCTTCTAAACCACACCGCAACCAAGACGAGTAAGCTTTGAAGTCCGGTGTATATCCCACCGGCGGCGCAAGGAGTTTTTCATCAGGCGAGAGTAACACATACAACGGCTGCGAGGAAGTTTTAAAATTTTCTGTCTGGAAGGTCGACCACTTATCGCCTATCGTAATAATTTTTCGCTGTGTACTGTCTGACGTTGTATACACAAACTGCTGGCTTGCAGGCAATTTCTTCTTGTCATCCACATATAAAGACACTAGTATATATTTTTCCATCAATGCCTTTACTTCGGCCTTTGGCCAAACATGTTCTTCCATCTTCCTGCAATTCACACAAGCCCATCCCGTGAAGTCTATCAATAATGGCTTTCCTGTTTGTTTTGAAAGTTTCAATGCTTCATCGTAGTCTTTCAGCGGCTCTTCACAGTTCACCGGACGGTCATAAACACTGTAACAATTTGGCGGAGGAAATCCACTCACCAGGGAAAGGTTGGCCAACCTGGTATTAGTGACGCCAGGGATTAGGTAAAGGGTAAATAATAAAACCAACAGGCTCATAATCCTACGGAACTTTCCAATCAAAGGTTTAGCAGGATCGTGCGGAAACTTTAAGAATCCCGACAGGTATATGAACAACGCCAGTCCTATAACAATCCATAACCCAAAGAAAACTTCTCTCGGTAAAATACCCCAGTGCGCTACAAGGTCAGCATTAGATAAAAACTTGATGGCCAGGGCAAGTTCTATAAATCCTAAAAACACCTTTACCGTAGTGAGCCATCCTCCACTTTTGGGGAGCGACTGCAACCACTGTGGAAACATGGCAAATAATGCGAAAGGCAGTCCCAATGCCAGTCCAAACCCCGCTAGCCCGGCAGTAAGCGGCCATGCGCCTTCCGACGCCGTGCCAACCAGCAGTGTTCCCAGTATAGGCCCTGTGCATGAAAAGGAAACAATGGCCAGCGTAATTGCCATGAAAAATATGCCCAGCAGGTTAGTGCCTTGCCTGGCATTAACCCTATTCGCAATGCCACTAGGCAACGTAATCTCAAAATATCCAAAAAATGAAATCGCGAAAACGATAAAGATCAGGAAGAATGAGAGGTTGAGCCAGATGTTGGTAGAAATGTCGTTGTATATGGTCGGACTAACCCTGCCGATCAGGTGAAAAGGAATGCTGAAAGCTACATAAATCAGAAAGATAAAAAAACCATACAGTACAGCATTGGCCGTTCCTTTTTCTTCACCTGTTTTTTTAGTGAAAAAGGATACCGTTAGCGGAATCATGGGAAATACGCAAGGTGTCAGCAGCGCTACTAGTCCGCCGAGAAAACCCAGGAAAAATATACTCCACAAACTTCCTTTCTGTTCCGTTCGGGTAATGCCGCAATTATTTACCGGTGAGGTCATATCCACCGTGGCTATTTTAATGCGGTTGTTTACGGCAATACCTCCTTCCAGCAAAACGTCAAAGGGAAATGATTCCAGTGGATAGAATTCATCCCCTTTACCATAAGTAAACTGAAGTGTACCCAGCAACTTTTCCGGAACCTGCCCATCAAGTTTTATGGTCGCCTTCCAGCTAGCTGAATTTTCGTGTACCCGAAACTGTTGCCCTTCGAACACCGCACTGGTATATGATTTCACTGCACTGGATGCAGACAGAGATTGTTGTTGGATAATAGATGAATCGTTGAATAATAAAGCCGAAGAGACAATGCCACTGATGTCCTGGGATGGCGCATACAATTGCCATCCTGCAGGCACAGGTGTTGAGAAACTGAGCTCATAAACACCATCTGATGTACGCTGGCTGGAAACCTTCCAGGTCCACTTTAGAGAGTCCTGG
>JANMMA010000127.1:0-22812 GCA_031372815.1 Sphingobacteriales bacterium | reverse complement strand
AGATTTCAGTATCCGTCAAATGAAAGAAGCGTGAATAAGTCAAATTACGATGCCGCCATCAATGCACAGTTTGCAGGTGCGGGCGATGATATTAACCAGGATCTGTGGATCGTTAAATGATAAACCTTTTATTTGCTGATGTACTACTTGAAGATCTTTATTTTTGATCACTATGATGACGTCCAATCGAATTGACGATATCTTTTACCTATATACCCGTCATGGTGATCAGGACTATATTGGGGAACCGGTATCCCAGCTTGAACACATGTTGCAGGCTGGGGAACTGGCCAAAAAATCTGGTGCTGATGAGGAGGAAATTCTGGCGGCGTTTTTTCATGACATTGGACATCTGCTCGAATCGGAAAATGTAACTAAAACCATGGATGGTTTTGGCGTTGTATCACATGAGCATATAGGTGCCGATTATATTCGGTCTAGTGGATTTTCTGAAAGGATAGCTGCTTTGGTTGGCAGTCATGTTGAAGCCAAGAGATATCTTGTATTTAAAAGACCGGGTTATTATGAAAAACTTTCTGATGCGAGTAAACATACTTTGGAATACCAGGGAGGACGAATGTCGGCCGAAGAAGCACTGGCATTTGAACAAGACCCTTTATTTGAAAGCAAGATAAAGATGCGTTTATGGGACGACGAGGCTAAAAGCACTTCTGTTACCATTGAAAGCCTATTGCCGTTCAGAGAACTTGCTGAAAAACACGTGCAGCAGAAATAGATAATGTATGAAGACAAAGCTTGTAGTATTTGATATAGCAGGAACCACAGTTACGGATAAGGGGAATGTGGCCGATGCGTTCATGTCAGCTTTTTCAATGGAAGGGATTGAAGTTGATTTGACTGAAGTAAAAAAGGTAATGGGATATAGAAAAAAAGATGCGATAGTAATGCTGCTACAAAAGTTTCATCCGGAAAAGGCAAGGGAAGAAACACTGGTGGCGCAAATTCACAGCAACTTTGAGGAAAAGATGCTTGAATTTTATATGTCTGAAAAAGACCTTCTTCCTCTGCCACATGCTGAGGATACATTCAGGTGGCTGCATTCACAGGGCATTTTTGTTGCATTAAATACGGGTTTTACAAGACTGATCACGGAAGGGATCTTATACCGGCTGGGATGGAAGGAAAATCCGCTCATCGACGAAATTATCTGCAGCGATGAAGTGGAACAGGGGCGGCCTGCTCCTTTTATGATCAATAGGATAATGGAAAACCTGGGTGTGAGTGATCCGGCGGAAGTAATGAAAGTTGGTGATACGGAGGTTGATGTACTTGAAGGAAGAAACGCACATTGTGGACATGTAATAAGTGTTACCACGGGTGCGTATACACGAAATCAGCTCGAGCATTTTAATCCTGATCATATTATTGAAAGCCTGTCAGAATTACCACAGTATATACATTGACCTTTTCACCTGATATTAAAAAAGCCGGACTTACACTGTATATCGCACTCCTTGCTTTCTGCATGTATTCGTCTATATATGCCTTCCGAAAGCCTTTTACGGTGGGCTCTTTTGAAAAAGAAATGTTCGGTATATCATACCAAACTGTTCTTATTATCAGCCAGGTGATCGGCTATATGCTCAGCAAATTCGTTGGAATCCGCTTCATTTCTTCCCTCGGGAGAACAGGCAGGTGGAAATCCACCGTTGTGATTATGTCGGGCGCCTGGCTCAGTTTATTATTTTTTGCATTGCTGCCTGATTGGGCAGGCGTTTTATGTTTTATGGTCAATGGTTTTCTGCTGGGATTCATGTGGGGAATCGTTTTTAGTTATGCAGAGGGGAGGAATTCCACTGATTTTATAGGTTCAGTAATGGCCATCAGTTTCATATTTGCCGGTGGATTCACCAGGTCAGTGGGAAAATGGCTCATAACCGACTATCATATCAGCAGTAGCTGGATGCCATTCGTAACAGCATCGATATTTGCATTGCCCTTAATGGTTTTCATATACCTGATGGAACGCATACCATCCCCTGATAAAGAAGATGTCGCTAACAGGGTCCAAAGAAAAAGTATGAATGCAGCAGACCGCAGGAAGATACTGAAAGAATTTTCAACAGGTATAGTAGTGCTATGTGTTGTCTACACTTTTCTCACCATTACCCGTGATATAAGGGACAATTTTATGGGTAATATATGGGCGGAACTTGGGTACGCGGGCGATTATTCAGTATTTGCGAGGTCAGAAACCACTATATCAGCCTGGCTGTTGCTCATCATGTCATTGCTTGTACTGATCCGTAAAAACATTATTGCTTTCAGGGTCATTCATTTTGTAATCATGGCAGGCTTCCTGCTGGCAGGGATATCATCCAGCTTATTTTTTATGGGGTATATGTCTGGGTCATGGTGGATGCAGGCTGTGGGTCTGGGTTTATATATGGCCTATATACCTTTTAATGCAATATTCTTTGACAGGATGATTGCCACATTCCGTATAGCGGGTAATGTAGGTTTCCTTATCTATATTACCGATGCATTTGGATACCTGGGAAGTGTTACCATAATGCTGATCAAGGAAAGTATGACGTTGCAAGTGCGATGGGCCGATTTTTATTCCAGTGGCGTTATAGTATTTGCTTTCATCGGTTTTGTGGGTACGGTATATTCGTTCTATTATTTCAATAAGAAATTTCGACATCCTTCATTACATGTATAAACCCAAAGCCATTGTTATTGGTGCCGGAATTACCGGACTGGCGATGGCCAGGGCACTGGGTATAAAAGGGTACCGTGTTACCGTTATAGAAAGAACCACAACAGCTGTTGGCGCTTCTGTCAGAAATTTTGGAATGATCTGGCCCATTGGTCAGCCATCAGGAGATTTGTTTGATGCATCTATGAGGAGTCGTGAGGTCTGGAAAGAATTTGGGTTAGATGCTGGTGTGTTTTGCGAAGAAGCGGGCAGTTTCCATTTGTCGTACCATCATGATGAAACTGCCGTACTACAAGACCTCTTTGACATTTACGGAAAAGAGAGAAACCTGTCGCTGCTCTCACCACAAGAAGTATTGGCCAAATCGCCGGCCGTCGTAACAAACGGATTACAGATGGGTTTGTTCAGCCCGAATGAACTTATCGTGGATCCCCGTGAATCCATCAAAGCACTTCCGACATATCTTGAAACGAAGTTTGGAGTTGAATTTTTGTGGGGTAAAATGGTTCTTGAAGTAGATGGGCAAACGGTTTATACTTCAACAGAACAATTTGATGCAGACCTGGTAATGATATGCTCAGGTACAGATCTTGAGTTGTTGTTTCCTAAGGTTTATAATCAGCTTCCAATAACCCGGTGCAAATTACAAATGTTACGCATGGGACCACAGGAAGGGAACTGGAGAATAGGACCTGCACTTTGCGGGGGTCTCTCGCTTATTCATTATAATAGTTTCAGGGAGGCACCATCCCTGCCGGAATTGAAGCAGAGATATAACGATGAAATGGGAGACTACCTTAAATGGGGTATTCATGTTATGGTTTCCCAAAATGGACATGGAGAACTTACTATCGGTGATTCCCATGAATATGGCCATACACATGATCCGTTTGATAAAGATTTTATCAATCATATGATACTCGACTACCTGGCGGGTTTTGCTCATTTTAGAAATGATCATATTGTGGAGACATGGCATGGAATCTATGCAAAGCTTACGAATGGTGATGCCTTTCTCTTTTCCAATCCTCAGGAGGGAGTATATATTTTTAACGGATTAGGTGGTGCTGGAATGACCCTTTCATTCGGCATTGCAGAAAACATGGTGAACAAATTTCTCTAATAGGAATTTTATAATAATTTATGATCGGGAAATATTATCCAGCGTAAATCCAAACGTTGTTCCTATATCCAGTTTACTTCTTACGTGTATACTATGGCCACCGGCCTCCACAATATGCTTGCAAATGGCTAATCCAAGGCCTGTTCCGCCAATATTTCTACTCCGCCCATAGTCAGTCCGGTAAAATCTCTCAAATATTCTTGGCAGGTGTTCTTCAGCAATCCCAATGCCGTCGTCACTTATCTCCACGAGAATATTTTTGCCATCAGTATTATATACACTGGCTTCAATTGTGCCATTTTGCTTACCATATTTGATAGCATTATGTACCAGGTTGATTAGCACCTGCCTGGTTTTTTCTTTGTCAGCAAACACTGAGATAGGTGATTCACAACCTTTTTTTATCAGGCACCGGGCATTGGTTTTAGCTGCTTTTATGGAGAGTGAATCAAATACATCACGGATCAGGTCTTGTATAACAAAATTAGATTTTTGCAAAACCACTTCACCACTCTCCAACTTGGAAATCTCATCAAGGTCATCAATAAGGTTCACCAGCCGGTCTACATTTCTGGAAGTATTCTCCAGGAACTTCCTGTTCACTTCCTGCTTTTCCAATGCACCGTCTAGTAGTGTGTCCACATAACCCTGGATGGCGAATACAGGAGTTTTAAATTCATGGGAGAGGTTTTGGAGGAACTCTTTCCGGTAGGCTTCATTGCGCCTGAGCATTTCAATTTCCTCTTTGCGCTGTTCGGCCCATTTTTCAACATCTTCACTAACCTCTTCCATACTTTTTTGAGGAAGGATGGTTTTGTAATAAAACTCCTCCCGCTTTGTAGCTTTAGTCTGGTAGATGAATTTATAGATCAGTTTTATTTTCCGGTAGATGAATCGCTGAATGAAAAAGTCAGTGAGCAGGTAGGCAATAATAAAAAGTGAACCGAAAGTTACCAGGGGTACCCACCAATTTCTGAAAAAGATCAGGTTGGCCAAACTTCCCGTAAGGGCGATGGCAACGGCATTTAACGATGCAATTCTTTGTGGCGTAATGTTTTTCGTGTCGAACATTACACAATTTACGGATTAGCGAATTAGCGGATTGGCGAATTAAATTGAAGCTGACATGAATAATAAAATCGATAAGTCCACATTGGCTTTATCAAAACTTTAAGTGGCTCATCCGCCAATCCTCCAATCCGCCAAATCGCCAATCCGCTAATCCGCAAATCCTATAATTCGAATTTGTACCCCACCCCCTTAACCGTGGTGATACAATCAATCCCAAGTTTCTGTCGGATCTTTCGGATATGTACGTCAATGGTACGATCGCCAACAATCACGTCAACGCCCCAGATCTGGCTGAGGATCTCATTTCGGAGAAAAACCCTTCCGGGTTTTGAGGCCAGAAGATATAATAATTCAAATTCTTTTTTGGCCAGGATGATCTGTCGGCCCTTATATTCTACTATAAATTGTACCGGGTCGATGACAAGATCGTCAATTTTGAAGATCTTGTTAGCTTCCGGGGTGTCCAATCGACGGAACAGGGAATTTACCTTTGATACAAGGATTTTGGGACTCACTGGTTTGCTAATGTAGTCGTCAGCGCCAAATTCAAGTCCTTTTACCTGGGAAAGTTCATCACTCAGGGCGGTCAGGAATATGATCAGTGTATTTTGATAAGCGGGCTGCGCACGTAACTGCCTGCAAACTTCCATGCCATTCTTTTTAGGCATCATAACATCGAGAATAATCAGGTCCGGTTTATGAACAGATGCCTTTTGCAGTGTATCATCGCCGTCGCTGGCCGTAAAGGTTTCGTACCCTTCATTGCTGAGGTTATAACTGATGATCTCCAGTATATCTGGTTCATCATCAGCTATTAAAATCGTTTTTCCTTTACTTTCCATTAACACTTAATTTACGCAAATGTAACTTTTGGCCAATAGGGAAGAGGGTGGAAGGGATTATGAAATTGTTAACGCACATACATTTAAATTGGCGAATAACGTTATGATCAAATAGATCAGGGAAGTCATATTAACCTAAATTTGCAGTTATTACAATATCTAGGGGTGGGGAAAATTTTACTATTTTGTTTTTTTATCGTGCATGCTTATTCGACCTACGCAGTTCCTGATACGGGAATGTTGAAGATTGACATACGACGCGTGAAACTTCACGAAGACATCGATAAGCAGCAGGAAAGGATCCTCGAAGCCGACGGTAAAAAAGATAACCTTGTTACGGCCGTCAGAGACGAAGACATCAACCTACTTATAACAGACCTTCTCGTAAGGCAGGTCAACCTCCTGCAAGACTCCATTGAATCGAACGCCAGGCTTGATCACCGGTTGAAAGTGAAATACCTGACCGGTGTTGAACATATGCTTAAGGGATATTACAGCGGATGGAACAGGGGCACATTCCCACCGGAAAAGGCTATTCCATTGTACACGGAGTTTCTTGAAATGATGGACGCTGATATCAAAGGACAGTCCATCAGTCCAATTACAGACCGATACCCATATGAGACCGGAGACCTGCTTATTAATGGTGCCAACAGTATTTTCCGAGATAATGCAGGCTTCAGCGTATCACGCATTTTACTTTTCAGGAAGTATTGTTCCATACATCCCGATAAAATATTGCCCCAACTCGAATACTATGCTGATGTAGATTTTGCGGATTCATTGATTCGGTTCGCTGCATATCAGGATCCAAATCAATTTTACGATTATGCCGCTGCAAGCCGCACCAGGGTCGGGCAACTCATAAGGGCCAGCGAAGATCCGCTGGTGAAATCAATTACCCAGATGGCATCCAGCAAAAGTGGAAGACTGTATTATCCTTTTCTCGATGAAGTGATGAGTGGGAAGCAAACGATTGCATCGGTTAGTACCGTCATGGGCGATAGCCTCCAGTATTACCGTTTACTGGTAAAAACGCAGGTTAGCTATGCCGAAAGATTAAGACAACGCGACACGCCTATTGGCAATGCTGAACTGACCAGGATGCTTCAGCGAAAAGCACAGGAGGTGTATATCAACCAGATCAATGCGCTTCATGATTCGCCGGATGCAGTAAGGTTCCGGATCATTGAACCGCTATCGCCGCAGGAACTTTATTACCTGATTGTATTGGGCGAAGAAGTGATCTATACTTCAAGCTATAAAGGCGTTTATAACCGGATGATGGAAAGAATGAAGTCACCTTCAGGAGACACCTTGCTTATGAGTGTTCAGTTCGATCGGTTCAAAAAATTCATTAAGATGGCAGCGGGATACAATAAACTGGATCCGTTTCTGGCGTCCATGCCCGATAGCAACGCACAACGGCTGATGATCGCTTTTGCGCGTGGCCTTGATAAAACTGCTGCCCTGGAAGAAGCTGTTGACGTGGCAGACTCTTATGGTAGTATCAATACGCCATCCGTAAAAAAACTGATCGACCGTGAAGTAGCAAGTAGTCTTGAGAGCAGCCTCAAGTCGGGCAATAAAAGAAGCACGGTCATCTACGACATACTGCAAACCATTTTCAGTTCTGCGAAAGACAGCACCATAAATATTTCGCAGAAGCTCGGCATTCCACCCGTCTATACGGTAGATTATAAAAGCCTGGAAGACAAGGATGGTAAAGTAGTGCAGTTGGTGTTTTTCTATGGTGATAAAGACGGCCAGGATTCCTATGGAAATTTCATGTCGATGTTTAATGGTAACGCCGACTGGAAGATTGCTAAAACTAAGGAATGGGTTGAAATAAAATCAGCGAAGGGCCGTCCTGTATTGATCTATGCTAACCTGCCGCTCGACAATTCAAAAGGTAATGATCCGGATGCAAAAGCGCAGGAACATTTACTTGAATTCCTTGACACCAAAAAGCTGGAACCCACTATCGTGATCCATAGGGGCCATAGCTACCATGTCAAATATACTATCAGGCAGTTGCCGAAGTCGGCCAGGATCGTCATTCTTGGGTCATGCGGCGGTTATCATAATCTTGACGATGTATTAAAAACCTGCCCGGATGCACATATTATCTCCTCCAAGGAAGTAGGTACCCGAACCGTGAATGAACCCATCCTCAGACATATTAACGATGACCTCCGGGCTGGGCGAAGTATAGACTGGGTCAATACCTGGAAGGATCTTAGTGCGCAGTTTCCATCCGGCGAGGGTAAAGAGCGGTTCGATAATTATATCCCACCCCACAAAAATCTTGGTGCACTTTTTATTAAGGCATATAACAGGGCGATGGAGAATTAGCGGTTTTCGGATTGACGGATTGACGAATTGTCGAATTGGCGCATTGACGGATTATACCTGTTCAAGACAATTGTGTCATTATAAATTATATGCGCAATTCTTTTAAATCTTAATCCGCAAATTCGCTAATCCGCCAATCCGTCAATCCTTAGTCCGCCAATCCGTAAATTTGGAAAATGGAAGGCAAAAAAATTTTTGATTTTAGTTTATTGCGAAGGGTTTTTAGTTTTGCCGCTCCATATAAACGGAGATTTTTCATTTCCGTAGCCCTGGCTATTATTCTGGCCGTACTTGCTCCCGTAAGGCCCTTGCTGATTCAATATACCATCAATCAGGTCATACAACAGGGGCTGATGAATGCGCTTATTTTTATCACTGCAATACAGGTACTCATTCTTTTTATTGAAACAGCCCTCAGGTTTTATTTTACTTTTCTTACTGCCTGGCTGGGGCAAACAGTAGTCAAGGATCTTCGTATAAAAGTCTATGGAAAAATTCTGAAGCTCAACCTCGCGCAGTTTGATAAAACACCAATAGGCACACTCACCACCCGCACTATTAATGATATTGAAGCCATAAACGATATTTTTTCGGAAGGGCTGATCCCTATTATTGCAGATTTTTTGTCGATCATCGCTATCCTTGCCGCCATGTTCTACACCAACTGGCAACTGACTCTTGTTTGCCTGGTCCCTTTTCCATTCCTTATCATCGCAACATATTACTTTAAGGAAAGTGTAAATAAATCGTTTATACGTGTCCGCAATGCAGTATCTGCGCTCAATGCTTTTGTGCAGGAGCACATTACCGGGATGCAGATCGTTCAGGCCTTTGCTGCGGAGGACAAGGAGTTTAATAAGTTCCGGCGCATTAACCGGGAACACAGGAATGCAAATGTCAATGCCATTTTTGCTTATTCAGTATTTTTCCCCTTGGTTGAAATTGTATTGGCAACGGCAATGGGGTTATTGGTTTGGTATGCAGGCTACCAGGTGCTTAGCCTTGAATCAGCGGAAGCGGCAAAGATTTCTGGCCAGATCATTTCTTTTATCCTCATGCTGAACCTGCTTTTTCGTCCGTTAAGGGTCATTGCCGATAAATTTAATGTACTTCAAATGGGTATGGTGGCCAGTGAGCGGGTATTCAAAGTGCTCGACAATCCTGACTATACGGTTGACAATGGACAGCATGCACCTGTAAAGATCAATGGCGATTTGCGATTCAATCATGTCTACTTTGGTTATACCGAGGATGTGCCAGTGTTGAAGGATATTGATTTTCATATCCGTCCTGGACAGACGTTGGCCATTGTTGGTCATACCGGCAGCGGAAAAACCTCTATTATCAGCCTGATCAACAGGCTGTACAAAATTCAGAAAGGGGAGATCCTTATTGACGGGGTCAATATTGATAATTATTCGCTGGATGCACTGAGAAAGCAAATCGGAGTCGTGTTGCAGGATGTATTCCTGTTTTCAGGATCCATTTTTGAAAATGTTACGCTGAGGAATGATGACGTAAGCCGCGAGCAGGTAATTGAAGCTGCGAAAATGATCGGAATACATGACTTTATCATGAAATTGCCGGGGGGATACGATTACAACGTGATGGAACGCGGCAATACCCTTTCCCTTGGTCAGCGGCAATTGATATCGTTTATCCGCGCACTGCTGTTCAATCCTTCTATTTTGATCCTGGATGAGGCCACCTCTTCCGTTGATACCGAATCTGAACAATTGATCCAATCGGCCATCGACAAACTAATCTCAGGCCGCACTAATATCATAATTGCACACCGACTTTCCACGATCAGGAAAGCTGACATCATCATGGTGCTCGATAAAGGTCATATCAGGGAAATGGGCAGCCATGAAGAGTTGCTACTGAAGGATGGTTTTTACGCTTCCCTTTACCAGATGCAGTTCAATAATGTGCAGATGTGAAAGGGTTATTATCTGCGGATTGGCACTCGTTCTAACGCCGGCAATAAAGGCTCTGTCAAGGCGCTAAAACATTCGTAAAAACTGGCAAAAGACATCTGCCCATTGTAGTAAAAACACTGTTTTCACATCTGCATATTTGCACAATTCCACACTATTTTCCCCTATCTTTGCGCCAAATTTCGGGATCACATGACCTTTAACAGCTTCAAATTCTTTGTGGTAGCGGTTTTCAGTGCTTTCTTATGCAGTTTTCCAGTAGCTCTCCAGGCACAGGAGGAAGGTCATGAAAAAGGGGTACAGAAACTTGAAGAAAAAATCGCCAAAGAAGAGAAAAAGCAAGGGTTTGATGCCAATAAAGTGATCTTCAGTCACATCCTTGACGCCCATGAATTCCACTTTTTTGAATATGAGGGTGCCGATGGTGAAGAACACCATGTAACCCTTCCCCTTCCGGTGATTTTATATTCTCCCCAGAAAGGAATGTCCGTTTTCATGTCTTCCGCCTTTCATCACGGCGAACATGAAGCCCACGGCTATAAAATGGTAGGTGAGAAAATCGTGGCAACAGACCCTAATGTGACAGTGTATGATTTTTCGCTGACGCGTAACGTAGTTCAGATGATGCTGGCGTTGGCCGTTTTGATCTGGATCATGTTGAGTGTGGCAGGGAAATACAATGGTGAGGTAAAAGCCCCGACAGGCATGCAAAATGCCATCGAGCCGGTCATTACCTTTATCAGGGACGAAGTGGCTATTCCAAATTTAGGCGCCAAAGCCGATAAGTTTCTGCCCTATCTCCTAACCGTATTTTTCTTTATCCTGGTCAATAATATTTTTGGATTGATTCCGGCTGCAGCGAATGTAACGGGCAACATAACTTTTACATTGGTGTTAGCCCTGGTTTCTTTCGTGGTCATTACCATTAGCAGTAATAAACATTACTGGTCACATATATTTAATCCACCCGTTCCTGGTTTCGTTAAGGGGATCATGGTGCCTGTGGAAGTGCTGCAGGTCGTTACCAAACCCTTTGCACTTATGATTCGTTTGTTTGCGAACATGATGGCAGGCCACGTTATCATTATTTGCCTGGTGTCACTGATTTTTATTTTTGCCGGCATTAGTAAAGGCGTGGGTATTGGTTTTACGCCTGTATCTATCGCTTTTGCGGTTTTTATTTACCTGATTGAAGTATTGGTAGCGTTCATCCAGGCATTTATATTCACCATGCTTACGGCAGTATTTATTTCACAGGCGGTTGAAGGGGACCATGAAGATGGTCATGCAGAACAGGCGCATCATTAGGCTTTATTTATCATCAATATAAAACACAAGTATGGATTTACTGAATGTACTGTTGAGCACAACTCCCTGGGCTAATGCCGGTGGAGCCATTGGTGCCGGTCTCGCTGCAATTGGAGCAGGTATCGGTATCGGTCAGATTGGTAAGGGAGCGGTAGAAGCTATCGCCCGTCAGCCTGAAGCCATGAACGACATCCGTGCCAACATGATTCTTACTGCAGCCTTCGTAGAAGGTGTTGCGCTGTTTGCGGTTATTGCCGGTATCCTGGCAATGTTCGTCTAAATAGGAAAAATATTACTGCCCCAACGCAAAGGGCCGAGGGGCGGTAATTTCAAATTGGGAAATTGGGAAGTTTGGGAAATTTGGAAGTTCAAGTTGGAAAATAAAGGAACATCTGCCACATTAAACCAATTTGCATTAGCCACATTATCGCAATAAGCAATTAACAAATTATAAAAACATGGATTTACTAACGCCCGCATTCGGTCTCATCTTCTGGACCCTTATTGCGTTCCTGACAGCTTTTTTCATTCTAAAGAAATTTGCGTGGCCAGCCATTATTAATGGCCTGAATGAAAGGGAGAAAACCATTGCCGATTCACTGGCTACTGCAGAGCGCATCAAGACAGAAATGGCACAGCTGAAGAATGAAAATGAAGCGATCATGGCACAGACCCGCGAGGAAAGAGGCCAGATCCTGAAAGAAGCCAAGGAAATAAAGGACAAGATCATCAATGAGGCAAAAGAGCAGGCAAAGTTTGAAGCCAACAAGATCATTATTGACGCTAATAACGCCATTCAGAACCAGAAAATGGCCGCGCTGATCGACGTTAAAAACCAGATCGGCAATATGGTTATTGAAGTGGCGGAAAAGGTGATCCGCCGTGAACTGGCTCCAAAAGCAGAACAGGATACCTACATACACAAGCTGGCCGACGATCTAATTAACCTGAAGAATACAAATAATTAATACAGAATCAATAGCACATGCGCCAACCCAAAGTTGCACATCGTTACGCTAAAGCACTCTTCGACCTTGCACTGGAAACCAACCAGCTTGAGGAAGTGAATAATGATATAGCAACCATCCGCGGTGTAAAGGATGAGGAGATGATCATGGTTTTCAGATCTCCTGTGATCAACGAAGACAAAAAGATCAGCATTTTTGAAGCCATTTTTGAGGATAACATTACCAAGCTTACCAGTGCTTTTTTTAAACTCGTTTTCAGAAAAGGCCGGATGATCGCATTACCCGAAATTTTAGATTCATTTGATACCCAATATAGGAACCACCATAAAATAGTGGTTGTAGAGGTGACTACTGCCCTTCCAATAAGTGAAGACCTGCTTATGTATATACAGGGAAAATTGCAGGTGCTTCCAAGGTATAAAGAAAGCAAACTTGAGATGAGGTCGAAACTGGATGAAAATGTTATCGGCGGATTTGTGTTGCAGACAGATGATATCCTTTACGATGCATCTATACGTCACGACCTTATGATCATCAAGAAGCAGTTTATCGAAAATATGTACGTCCAAAAACTTAGATAATCAACGTTAAAAATACCCCTTATGGTAAATATAAAGCCAGATGAAATTTCAGCGATACTGCGTCAGCAGCTATCCAACTTCAATACCGCTGCCGAATTGGAAGAGGTGGGAACCGTACTGCAGGCAGGTGATGGTATCGCCCGTATATATGGACTCAATAACGTAGGTTCAGGTGAACTGGTGGAATTTGAAAACGGCGTACGTGCCATTGCCCTTAACCTTGAAGAGGATAACGTGGGAGCAGTATTGATGGGTGAAAGTGGAGATATTAAAGAAGGCTCAAAAGTGCGCCGTACCGGTAAGATCGCTTCTATTAAAGTGGGACGTGGTTTGGTGGGAAGGGTTATCAATACACTTGGTGATCCAATCGATGGCAAAGGACCAATCCAGGGCGAATTATATGAAATGCCACTTGAGCGTAAAGCGCCCGGGGTAATATTTCGTGAGCCGGTAAAAGAACCGCTCCAGACCGGTATTAAAGCGATCGATGCCATGATCCCAATCGGACGTGGACAGCGTGAATTGATCATCGGAGATCGCCAGACCGGTAAAACCGCCATTGCGGTGGATACCATCCTTAACCAGAAAGAATTTTACGAACAGGGTAAACCCGTTTTTTGTATATATGTTGCTATCGGACAAAAAGCATCTACGATCGCCAGTGTAATGAAAGTACTGGAAGATAATGGAGCGATGGCTTACTCTACTATCGTAGCAGCATCAGCATCTGATCCGGCACCACTGCAGTTCTATGCACCATTTGCTGGTGCTGCCATTGGAGAGTTCTTAAGGGATACGGGAAATCCGGCCCTGATCATTTTTGATGACCTGTCGAAGCAGGCCGTAGCTTACCGCGAGGTTTGTCTGCTGCTCCGCCGCCCGCCGGGACGGGAGGCCTATCCGGGCGACGTATTCTATCTTCATAGCCGTTTGCTGGAAAGAGCTGCCAAGATCATTGATAATGATGAAGTTGCCCGTAACATGAATGACCTTCCTGAATCCATCAGGCACCTCGCTAAAGGTGGTGGTTCACTCACTGCACTTCCTATCATTGAAACCCAGGCCGGTGACGTGTCTGCTTATATCCCCACCAACGTAATCTCCATTACAGATGGACAGATCTTCCTGGAATCCAACCTGTTCAATGCCGGTATCCGCCCTGCCATCAACGTTGGTATTTCGGTTAGCCGTGTGGGTGGTAATGCGCAGATTAAGTCGATGAAAAAAGTTGCCGGTACATTGAAACTCGATCAGGCACTATACCGTGAGATGGAAGCCTTCTCCAAGTTCGGTGGTGACCTTGATGCCGCGACTAAGAATGTTTTGGATAAGGGTGCCCGTAATGTAGAGATTCTCAAACAGGGTCAGTATCAGCCGGTTGCCGTTGAAAAGCAGGTGGCGATAATATTTCTCGGAACACAGGGACTCCTTACAGAAGTGCCGGTAAACAGGATCAGGGAATTTGAAGAGCACTTCCTGCTTGAAATGGAAAACAAGATGCCTGAGCTACTTGCTGAATTCAAAAAAGGAGCCTTACCTGATGACGCCGTAAAGAAGATGGTTGATATGGCAAAAGGTATCATGGGACAGTATAAAAAGTAATCGAAATAAATTCATCTTTCATCGAAAGCCGGTACATTAAACTTGTACCGGCTTTTTATATGTTATTATCTGAAGTTCAGGGACTTTCGTGAAATTACTTAGAAGACCTGAGTAAAATTACCAACAATTTAGGGGGCAATATTTCGTTTATAGTACACCGGTACACTAACTCCTTGACATCAAGGGCTTAATAGTATTGAATAGAAAAACCATTTTACCCAGAATCCGATCCCTGTAAAAAATAATCCCTGGATGAAGTTGAAACTGTTTTTACTTATAGGAAAACCTATGCGCCTCTTGATGCTGTTTGTTTTATCCCTTACAGTGATTGCTTCTTGCAATACACATATCGAAGAGGATGACGAAGCAGAAAAAGAAGGTGACGAAGCTGAAGTGCTTCTGTCATTTGATTTATGGAGTGCCATGCGAACCTATCCAAACAAAGTTATGGATGCGTCGTCATTCAGCCCGGGCTATGAAATGGCGCAGGGTATGTCGATTAGCGCGAAGTCTGACGCTTTGCAAATGGACCTTCCTACTACAGCCCCCTGGTCAGAACTTGCACCCCTAAATTTTGCCGGAAGAATTTTATGTGTTGCCATCCATCCAACAATTGCAAACACAATGTTTGTGGGCAGTGCATCTGGCGGATTATGGAAAACAACAACCGGTGGAACTGGTGGAGCCGGCGGCATCAGCTGGCAGAATGTGCCAACAGGATTTCCAGTACTTGGCGTTGCTTCCATTGCATTCAATCCCACTAACGGTAATGAAATGTATATCGGAACAGGAGAAGTATATTCAGTGGCGCCTCCGGCAACGGGGACCATTGGTCATGGTGGTCCGGAAAGGTTATACCGGGGGTCATACGGCATTGGTATATTAAAAACAACTGACGGTGGAGCCAGCTGGACCAAAGTGCTGAATTTTTCTGCATCCAACCTTAAAGGTGTTTCTGATATTCTCATACATCCAACCAACACACAAATTGTTTTTGCAGCCACAACAGATGGTATTTATCGCACAACAAATGGAGGAACAACCTGGTCCCTGATTCATAATGTTGTGCTGGCCAATAAAATTGAATTTCAACCTGGCAATCCCGATGTACTGTATGCCGGTGTAGGAAATCTTGGCAGTACAGGATCTGGTATATATAAATCCACTAACGCAAATGCAGTTACGCCCACATTTATAAAATTGGGTGGTGGATTGCCGACAACCATTAGCGGTAAAATTGAAATTGCTGTTACACCTGTCAACACTAGTTACATATATGCAAGTATAGGAAACAGTCCGCTGATTCAGACCGACCCTGAAGGTCTTTATCGAAGTACCGATGGCGGAACTACCTGGACATTACGAAACACCAACACGACAGTTATTGGAGGACAGGGTTGGTATGGACATGATATCGCTGTAGGCCGCACAAATGCAAACCTCGTTCTGTGGGGGGAATTAAATTTCTTCCGGTCAACTGACGGCGGAACTAATATTACACAAACCGGAACCTGGAGCAACTGGAATGTAAATAATACGACTGTAGGAACGCTAACAGAAGGTTCTGGAACCGGATATGTTCACGCAGATGTTCACGCCATCGTTGCTTCACCATATGATGCCACGGGAAATACATTTTTTATCTGTACTGATGGTGGATTATTCCGAACCACCAATGGCGGCTCAAATTTCAATACCCTTAATGGAGGATTAAACACTTCACAGATATATTCAAATGCAGCGATTTCTGCTACAGACAGGAATTATATGATTCTTGGATTGCAGGATAATGAGGCGTTTGTATATGGCGGCACGCCTGGCTGCAAAAGGATTCCAAACCTTGGTGATGGATTTCATGCAGCAATAAATCCTACGAACGACAATATAGGGTTTATGGAATCTTATTTTTTAAGGGTAAAGAAAACAACTAACAGGACTACCTCATGGGGAGCAACGCTGATCGTAAACGGAAGCGGCACAACGCCTGCTGAACCTACCTGTTTTAATGGTCCGTATGTACTTGCGCCTTCTAATCCCAATATATTTTATGGTGGAACAGTAAGGGTTAAAAAATCGACTAATATTAATGCCGCTACCCCAACCATTACCGATGCCAACGGGGGTAATGTACTTGCCGGTGCAAACAACCCGATCATTTCCATGACGGTGGCACCCTCAACAGACCAGGTTGTATATGCATCTACCGTGCCTGCGGGGGGTATCCGCAGTAAGCTTTGGAAAACCACCAACGGTGCAACATCATTTACAGATATCACCGGCACGCTTCCCGACAGGTATTATAGCAAGATAGCGGTTGATCCTATCGATCCGAATCGTGTAGCCGTGGTATTATCCGGTTTTGGAAGTTCACACGTATTCATTTCAACAAATGGTGGAACAAGCTGGTGTGATATCGGCGGTGGACTGCCTGATGTACCACACAACACATTAACCTTTGACCCGGATAACAATACCACCTTATATGTGGGTAATGACCTCGGCGTATTTTATGCCGGAAACATTCCTACCGGTCCCGTAGGATCTTCATACTCCGTTCCCTGGACCGCCTACAATGACGGTTTTCCTGATGGCGTACTGGTATCAGACATTGTTGTAACACCTGCTCCCCGCAAACTCAGGCTCGCCACATTTGGAAGAGGATTATGGGAAAGGGATATGGGTCCAATGATTTCATTACCGTTCAATACCATATCGCTTCAGGCGAAAAGGCTGAGCCAGGATAATGAGTTGTTATGGAAAGTAACGGGCGAATCCAACATATCACGTTATGAGGTTGAGTATAGTAGCAATGGACGAGACTTTACTTTCATTAGCAGCTTGAATGCAAGAAATATTGCAGGGCAGCAGACGTATTCTTTCATGCATAATATCTCCATGCAGAAGGACAGTTATTATCGGATAAAAATTATTGATGTTGACGGTGCAGTGAAGTATTCTTCTACCGAGGTTATTTCAGCCGATAAAAATATCCCCGTTTTTAAAGTTTATCCTAATCCTGCTGCTAACTATGTTTTCGCAACTATTTCAATAACGGAAGAACAGGATGCACAATATATTATTTATGACATGAGAGGAAGCAGAATGGCCGTGAAGAGTGTAAAGTTATTGAGAGGAAACCAGGATATTAAAATTGATATCAGTGCGTTTGCATCAGGAAGCTATCGCTTAGTGCTTGTGTTAAACGGGCAGAAGAAATCAACAACCATTATTAAAAAGTAATTACCATAATCTCACGAGTATGAAACCCTGTAACCAATATTTGAGAATGCTGAAAATCACCCTGTGTATTTTCACAATGGCCTTTCCGGCGATGACCCGGGCCCAACTTCCAGATTGTGCGTCTGGGACGGTAATGTATGGAATATTCAATGATTCCTTAGGATCGGGTGTTGCTTCTCCTTCAGAGATCAGGTCTGTCAATTATGCCACCGGCGCCATTGGTCCTTTGATGGGGGGTGTTCCTTATCTCATCAAAACGTCCAGTGGAACCGCCTACTACGGATCAGCTGCACTTGCAGTGGACATACTTACCAATCGTTTTTATGTAATGACCCAAATGTCAAGCGGAAGTAGCAGATCAAAGGAGATAATAACAATCAACACAGTAACTACAACAATGACAAAGATTGGAACCACTCCTTCGACGGTTGATTTTCATCATATGGTTAAGATGGGGATCGCGCCTTCCGGTTTCGGTTATGCTATCGGTGTTGGTCGAGACACTGTAACTGGTGCTGCGGCTACCTTTAACCCACTGATCCGTTTTACCACTTGTGGTGCAATTCCAACAACAAATTGTTCTACTGTTGAATTGTTGGGTTATTTGCCAGTAGCGCCAGGTATGACAAAGTATGACCTTTTTAACGGTGACATTGCTTTCGATAACTCAGGAAATTTATATTTTGCAACCGTTTCCTTCGGTAGTGTGAGCGGATCTGGTAGCACAGGCCGGTATAAAGATGCCCGGTTATTCCGAATCGCTGCCGCCAATATACCAGCGGTTGCGGGAGCAGGCGTTATTCCCATGAGCCTTGTTGCTGATTATAATACGCTTGACAGTACAGTGATGAATGGTATTGCATTTGACCCTGCCGGCTCAATGTATTTTGCAACCAGAAAATTCAGCGGTATCCAGGTTTCTCCTTATGTAAATCAATTGTACAAATCTACAAGTCCGGGTTTGGCTGCATTGATACCTGGTTTTGCTCCTATTACTCCGGGATATTCAGTTGCCGACCTTGCCAGTTGTTATTTTCCACTTACCATACTGCCTAATGAAATGGTAGAATTATCAGCTTTTAATTCAGGAGGGGAGGGGCAACTCAAATTCAAAACTTTCAATAATCTTAATGTTATCTATTACGAGGTAATGCGATCAACCGGTAACCCTGAGAATTTTGAAGTCATTCAAAGGGTACAGCCCACCAATGATAAAGCAGAGACCAGTTATTCTATCAAAGATGCTAACACATCTCCCGGAGAAACATATTACTACAGGATCCGTTCTGTAATGCCGGATGGAAAAAGATTATACAGTAATGTTGTGAAAATCAGTTTCAGTAATGCTATTGGCATCGCACTTAAACCGTGGCCGAATCCGTTTACCAGCCAGGTGGAGTTTAAACTGGAAACAAAAGGCCCCCAGACAGTGACCATCAGGTTAGTGGATGAGCAGGGGAGAACCGTGAAGGTGCAGGAAAAATCTTTGCAAAGAGGTGTAAACAGAATTGTCCTGGATAATTTGTCACAATTGAAAAAAGGTATCTATATTTTGGAAATTTCAGGATCTACGGATAAGGTGATTGATAAAATCATGAAATTCTGATCATTACTTTTAAAAAAATTGTTAACCGGGTTAAGCCCCGGTTTATATTCAATTCGTTTCCATCCGTTTCCAGAAGCCGGGCTATTTCCCGGCTTTTTTTATGCAATTCATTGGGGTTGTTTTTCATTTCACTTACAATTCGACTTAAGCCTGCGACTTAACAAGATTTTTTGATCTAAACCAGCGTTAAGGTGTCTTTTATCTTAATTTGGTTTATAATATAAACTACTTTATATTTGTGTAAAATACGGCAAAATGCTAAGGGTTGGTTATGTATTGGTTTATCTAATGTTATTCATTTCCTCGAGTGCGCAGTTGAAGATTTCGGGCAGGATCCTTAGCAATAAGGGAAAGGCGCTCCGGGGAGTAAGCATTAGTATAAGAAACAGTTATGATGGTGCCACATCTGATTCATCAGGCAAATTCAGTTTCACCACTACAGAAAAGGGCAGCCTGGTAATTCAGGCAGAGCTGGTGGGCTACTTATCATTTGTGCAACAGTATACCATTACAGAATCAGCGCTGAACATTGATATTTTACTGAAGGAATCAGTTAACGAACTTAATGCTGTAGTCATCAGTGCAGGTTCATTTGAAGCCAGTGACAGGAAAAAAACGACGGTACTTAATCCCATTGATATTGTGACCACCGCAAGCGCCAATGGTGATATCACCGGCGCATTGAAAACACTTCCAGGTGCACAACAGGTGGGGGAAAAAGAAGGTTTGTTTGTCCGGGGTGGAACGTCTACTGAAACAAAAACTTTTATCGACGGCAGCCTGGTCAATAACTTTTTCTATAGCTCAGTCCCCAATGTGGCTACACGTGGAAGGTTCTCGCCCTTTATTTTTAAAGGGACTATTTTTAGTACAGGGGGATATTCTGCACTTTATGGTCAGGCATTGTCGTCTGCCCTTATTCTGGAATCGATTGATTTGCCTGAGCAGACTTCGGCCAATGTTAGCCTTACCATCATCGGCGCAAGCGTAGGCTACCAACACCTCGACAAAAAAAAGCGACACTCTTTTGGTGCAAACTACGGATATACAGATCTGTCTCTAGCCTTTAAACTGCTCAAACAGCAACAGGAGTATGAACACGTTCCGGTATTCCATAATGCCGATGCCAACTTTCGTATCAGAACTTCAAAGACGGGGATGATCAAATATTATGGATTATTCAGTACCAATAGCCTGAAGTTTTATACGCCCAGTATTGATACACTGGGTTACCTCGACGGATTTGCCATAAAAAATATCAACTATTACCATAACCTTTCTTACCGTGAAAGTTTTGGAAAATGGAAATTCTTTACAGGGGTTTCTTTCACCTATAACCAGGACAATATCAAAGGTGGATTGTACAGCAGTGACAAAAAGCAAATTCAGTTATCGGGGCTGGAGTTCAAAAATTTTAATCAACAAAATAAAAGTAACTATTTCAATGGCAAAATGATTATCGAAAGGAGACTGAAGGGACTTTCTGCAGTTCGCCTGGGAACTGAATATAATCACCTGAACGATGATGTATTGTATATTGATTATAATAATCAGCAATACAAACAGGACGTTTCACAACATATCAATGCAGTTTTTGCAGAAACAGATATTTATATCACCAATGATCTGGCGGCTAAAATAGGCGGCCGATATGAATACGCTTCTGTACTAAACAAAAGTAATTTTGCCCCCCGGCTATCTCTTGCTTACAAACTTGGCGAACAGGGACAGGCATCGATCGCTTACGGACATTTCTATCAAAATCCAGAGCGGCAATACTTACCGGCAACTATTCCACCAGGATACTCAAAGGCCACGCATTATATTGCCCAGTATCAACGTGTCAATAGGCAATCCACACTTCGTGCGGAAGTGTTTTATAAGCGGTACGATAACCTGTATAAGACCGACAATTTAAATGGCCGGCAGATTGTTAACAGTAACCAGGGGTATGGGGATGCAAAAGGATTTGAATTCTTCTGGAGGGATAAAAAAACGCTTAAGAATTTTGATTACTGGATATCTTATTCGTTCCTGGACACGAAGCGTGATTTCCTGAATTATCCTTCTGCCATTCAACCCAGTTTTGCATCAACGCATACCGCTTCGGTAGTGCTAAAGAGATTCGTGAGTCAATGGAAAACTCAATTCAATGCGGCCTATAATTACAACAGTGGCAGGCCCTATTATTTCATATCGCCCACAGCAAACCAGGGAGAATACACATTCAAAGACAGGGGGATGACGCCGGATTACCATAATGTTAGTGTAAGTGTCAACTATCTGCCTAATGTTGGGAAGACGGATGCCAGGATGTTTGCCATATACGTTCTATCGGTCAGCAATGTATTTGGATTTAACCAGGTCTACAACTACCAGTATTCATACAATGGTTTCCGAAAACAGCAGGTTGTACCACCATCTAAAGTATTTGTTTTTATCGGTGCATTTATAAGTTTCGGGATCGATCGTTCCGAAGATGTCATCAACAGTAATCTATAAATGAAAATATATGAACACGAATATTCAACCAGACAATGATCCACGCGACCAGGAATTATGGGCAATAGCCAGGAAACGGGCTTCCTTCCGCCGGCATCTTTTTACGTACATCGCCGTAAACAGCCTCCTTTGGATTTTTTGGGCGCTACGTGGTGGCAGCGATTATAATGGCATTCCATGGCCCCTCTGGTCAACACTTGGCTGGGGTTTGGGATTGGCAATTAATTATGCCGATGCATACATGTTCCATCGTGAAAATTCAGTGGAACAGGAATATGAGAAATTGAAGAAAAAACAGCAGCAACAATAGATTAAAAAGTGGAATGATAATATCAGGAATTGAAGAAAAAATAACAACAATAAATTAAAAAAAATAAACATGAAAAGGTTATTGTACTTATCGTTTGTACTTATTACAGGGCTCCAGGTGAATGCGCAAACTGCGAAATATGTTTCAGCCATGGAGTCAAAAATATCGGACATGGATACCACACGCACATCCTCGGCCTGGCAGGAACTGGGGAATGGTTTTGAAAGAATTGCAGAAGCTGAAAAGACCCAGTGGCTTCCTTATTATTACGCTGCAGTGAGTAATGTAATGATGGGGTATATGCTTGGCTCCGGCAATAGCACCCAGATAGATCAGATTGCAGATAAGGCTGAAACCATGATCAACAAGGCGGAAGTCATTGAAAAGGAAAATTCAGAGATTTACTGTGTAAAGAAAATGATTGCTACTTTGCGCCTGATGGCAGATCAAATGACAAGATTCCAGACGTATGGACCAATTGCTGCGGAAGCACTTTCAAAAGCAAAAACACTGGATCCCAAAAACCCAAGGGTCTATATGTTGGAAGGACAGGATAAGTTTTATACACCAGAGCAATTTGGTGGAAGTAAAGCAGAACCAAAGGTTTTATTTGACGAATCCCTGAAACTCATTGAAGCCAGTAAGCCAAAATCTTCCATTTATCCGCATTGGGGTGCAGGC
>JANMMA010000093.1:0-2348 GCA_031372815.1 Sphingobacteriales bacterium | reverse complement strand
GCACTATACGAAGTAGTTTGCCCTCGTGTTTCGTCTTACCGGTTTTCAACAAATCATACCAACGTTTTACCTGGTTTAGTAAGAAACTGCCTTCTGGCAAATGGTTGAAACGAAAAAAATCTACAAGATCATCGTAGAGGTTCCATTCACTGCTCGACACATAAAAAAAAGGATTCGGTGTATCGCTTTCAGTTCGAAGTTGCGCCAGCCACTGGTACAATACTGGGATGCCTATAAAAGCCTGACGGCTGCGGGGATTGCGCGTGAATAATAATAACAACCGTTTTAACATGGTAGAAGAATGAGAAACCAGCACGGTATCATCAATATCTGAGATGATCCCAAATTGGGTTAGGTGGGGAACAAAAAGCTTCCCCTTACCGCTGTTAATGATGAATCCTTCTTCGCTCAATGCCTCGACCACTACCTCATGCCAGCCGGCTGAAATGGAATGGTCAGATGACCAATTAAATGTAAAGAAACCGTCTGAGGCAGTAGTAGTGTGAATTTGTTGCTGGTTCCACGAGAGTCGTACAGGCACACCCGCCATGGGACGCAGCAAAAACAGGCGGACAAGATGCACAATATTCTCCCACGTACTTGAACGGTCATAATCGCGCAAATTAGTAGCACCGGCGAACACGTGTCCGAATAGGGTACAATTATGGGTGTGGCCGTATCCGTGGTATACTTTAACAGTGTACAGTGGAGGTGGTCTATCTTTTGCCATCATCATAAATCTGAACGTAAACAAAGCTCATACCGTAATAAAAATAGCTAACCCCATGGGAACCGCTTCGATAGTAACACAGAGAATCTTGTTCCTGGTAAACGAGGTTTCGGGACCGGGTGAAACAGATTGGAACGATATCATTCGTAACCACTTTCATCACCAGCCGGATCAAATTGACATCATTACCATAACGAAGGATGCGACGCCGGAAAAATTGAGGAAAAAAATAAGTGAAGTGAAGCCTGACATTGCCGTTGCCGTGGGAGGTGATGGAACAATCAAACTCATCGCCGAAACTGTAATGGAAACAGAGGTGCCGCTAGGCATTTTACCCGCCGGTTCTGCAAATGGAATGGCAAAGGAATTAGGAATTCCAATAGAGCCTGAAGCAGCGTTGCAGTTGTTGGTAACCGGTAGGCGGCGAACAATTCACCTGGTTCGGGTGAACGGTCATGTGTCTATACATCTCAGTGATATCGGATATAATGCGGACCTGATCCATCATTTTGAACAACAATCCGGGAGAGGAAATTGGGGGTATCTGCGTGCAGCAGTAAAAGCTCTTTTTCGCCATCCTCTTATGGAAGTGATGATGATTGTTGGGAACGAGAAGGTGGACCTTCGTGCTGCGATGATCGTGATAGCAAATGGGACAATGTATGGGAGTAATGCACTTATCAACCCTGTGGGCAATCTCGACGATGCTTTGTTCGAAGTGGTGGTGATTAAAAAAATCTCTGCGAAAGAAATATTTAAAATGCGTTTCTCACATGCCGAATACGACCCGGAAAAAACGGTGGTATACCAAACCAATAATGTCCACATCCGCTCAAAACGATTCGTACACTTCCAGGTAGACGGTGAATACCTTGGGAAAGTAAAGTCGGTTGAAGCCTCACTTCTACCGGCAGCGCTCCAAGTCATTGTTCCCAAAGAATCCACTGAATGAAAGTGCTGAATTATGAAAAATATCATAGCAGGTGGTGCGATAAAATGGATAGCCCTTATTCTCTTCCTTTTATCCTTGGGTGTGTTTGCCTTGATTGCACACGAGGTGGTAATGGAAAATGAAGATTGGTTTGATAGCAAGGTGTTTACATTTCTCCAATCATATTCGTCTCCGTTATTGACTCAATTTTTCAAAGGCATTACGTTCTTTGGTTCCAGCTCTTTTCTTTTTCCTGCCTGGCTGATCTTAATTGGCCTATTATTCTTTAAACATCGCAAGAATGAGGCAATCGACGTAGCTCTGTTGGCCATTACAAGCACTTTAATAATGCATGGGCTGAAGTTCATTTTTGTCAGGCACCGCCCGGAAATGCCTGTGTTCAAAGAGATAACAACCTATAGTTTTCCAAGCGGTCACTCATTATCGTCATTTGTACTTTGCGCGACTATAATTTGGCTGGTCTGGCACTCCGCTTTGCAGTTAAAATGGAAATGGCTATTCACCGTCTTGTTATTGGCCTTTTCGTTTGCCATCGGAATCAGCCGGATTGTTCTACGCTATCATTATGCAAGTGATGTGGTTGGCGGATTTAGCTTAGGAATGGCTTACCTGATTTTCTTTTTTGGATTAAAAACCTGGCTCAGAAGCCACAGGAAGTAACTAAGC
>JANMMA010000075.1:0-5757 GCA_031372815.1 Sphingobacteriales bacterium | reverse complement strand
AAAGGAACGAGTTTCGGGTTTACAATGCCAATCAGTATTGATTGGGTTGACCGACTGAACGTGGACTATGTAAGAAGAAAACAAACAGTTCGTTTTAACATGGCTGACCAGCGCGGAAACTTCTCCGAAGTGACTGCCTTTTCAAAAGTTCGTTACCGTGACCTGACTATAGGGAATAATCCCAATAGTATAGTGAACATTGCAGGCGACCTGCTAAAAATAGGAGATAAAGGAATGAATACCTATGCAGTGCGCATCATCCCATCAAAAGCTGACTATCCCTGGGATATGATCATAGATAATAACGCGGCGCAGCGAAACCCCAAAAAATATGTTGGCCTTTTGGCAAGAAGCCGAAATGAATACTATACTATTCAACCCGTTTACAAATTGGTTGGAAAGAATGGTAAAGCCATGAATATTTTAGCCGGATCTGTCGGATTTGAGATCAGGAACAGAAATGGGGACACAGTGGCTGCTGTTTCACTGATCGATAATGGAATGGTATATTTCAATGATATTCCGCAAGATGAAAAATTCCTGTTGGCGAATGCAATGGCAGCTTTGTTATTGCAGCAACAGCTTGAAACAGGTGTATAACACGGGCGGTACATTATTTCTGCTCCAGATTAACAGATCGCTTTTCGCTAACACATTGATATATAACGCAAATCAAAACACACATATTATAGAAGCGGATTTTACGTTATTAATGAACAAAAATCCGACCATTGAAAAGCCTCATTAAAATTCTGATATTCGTTGGCATTGCTGTCAATGCTACTGCGCAAATGTCTAAGGATACCTCTGGTGAATTAAAGCCTCAGGCAGAACTGGTTATAAAACCGACCACAGTCATTCAGATCGAAAACCTGGGCCTGAATATCAACAGCGACCTTCCGGAACTAAGGCCCACCATTTCACCAGATGGGAAAATATTATTCTTCATTTGCGAAAATCATCCGGCTAATACAAAATACAATTCCGTGCGTAATTCGCAGGACATCTGGTATTCTGAAAAAGACAGCATGGGCAGATGGGGCGAAGCTGTTCACATGGAAGCTCCACTTAATACCATTCATTACAATACTGTTTTTGCCATATCG
The DNA here is from genome assembly GCA_031372815.1 of Sphingobacteriales bacterium. Classification (GTDB taxonomy): domain Bacteria; phylum Bacteroidota; class Bacteroidia; order Chitinophagales; family Chitinophagaceae; genus Pollutibacter. Next base: position 4,651 of record JANMMA010000075.1, on the reverse strand, counting down.
CCAGATAACAACCGGTTACTTATCCGGGGAGCTTTTAAGGAAGGCGCGTTTCTGGGCAAAGGAGTTAGCACCAGTTATCTCAAAAAAAATGGAAGCTGGAGCCAGCCGGATATGCTTAGGGTAAAAGATTATTATAAGTATGACCGTGGTGCTGTTTCGGGCGCCACTATGGCTAATGATGGAAAGACCTTATTGTTTTATATGACACCAGATAAGGGAAGTTTCATGAATGATATATTTGTTTCATTCCTTGAAAATGATGGCACCTGGACGGAACCCAAAAGCCTTGGTAAGAAAATCAACTTGCCGGGCTACGATGAAATGACACCATTCCTTGCCGCTGATGGAGTAACCCTCTACTTTAGTAGCAACAGGCCTGGTGGACTGGGAGATAATGATATTTACCGAACTACAAGGCTTGATAAATCATGGCAGAAATGGTCGGATCCTGTGAATCTCGGAAGCCCTATAAATACGGCTGACTGGGATGCATTTTTCACGCTTGATGCGGGTGGTGAATATGCTTATATGTCTTCAAGTTTGAAATCTTATGGAGAAAGCGATATTGTTCGCGTGAAACTGTTGGAGAAGGAAAAACCGAATCCGGTAGTGCTGGTCAGCGGAAATGTTTACAATGCGAAAACAAAAAAGCCGTTGAGCGCATCGCTTATCTATGAAACATTACCTGACGGCGTTGAAGCCGGTAACGGGGAATCAAGTGAGGTAGATGGAGCGTTTAAGATCGTATTACCGTATGATAAAAACTACAGTATTCGGGCAACAGCAGATAAATTTTTCGCGATATCAGAAAACCTCAACCTCGATTCACTGATCAAAGCTGGTTATAAAGAAATTCATAAAGACCTTTATTTGGTGCCTATCGAAGTAGGCCAGGTAGTTAGATTGAACAATGTATTTTTCGACTTCGATAAATATGATCTTCGACCTGAGTCGTTTGTTGAACTTGACCGTGTGGTAAAACTCCTGAGTGAAAATCCTTCCATTGAAATTGAGATGAGTGCACACACGGATTTTAAGGGTTCTGATGAATATAATTTTAAGCTGAGTGACAATCGTGCCAGGTCTGTACGAACCTATATCATTACCCATGGTATCGCTGAAAGCCGGATCGTATCAAAAGGATATGGCGAAACGAAACCTGTTGATACCAATGAAACCGACGAAGGCCGACAAATGAACAGGAGGGTAGAGTTTACGATCACTAAGAATTAGTTGCACTATTGCGGATTACGGATTGCGGATTTCGTATTAAATATCGCCAGGCAAGATTTTTACAAATAAAACTTTTGACAAAAGAAAAAGCGGAGGACACCATCCTCCGCTTTTTTTATGATATTCTTTCATAGGCAATTCGCAATCCGCAATTCGTAATGCGTAATTCTTATCTCAACCTGCTCAGATCATCAAGTGCCCATACACCGCGGCCATAAGTTGCAATGACCATATTAAGGTCACGCGGATGGATGAACAGGTCGTTCACGGAAACCGTTGCAGGTAGGTTGGCTTGCAATGATTGCCAGCTTTTTCCTGCATCGCGACTAACGTAAACGCCCATGTCGGTTCCGCAGTACAACACATTCTTACTGACAGGATCTTCGCGGATCACATTTACGGGAGATGGAGGAAGATCGGTAACCATCGATGACCAGGTCTTCCCATTATCCGTGCTTTTGAAAATATATGGTTTGATATTGTCTTCCCTGCGGTCACTCATGGTTACATATACCGTATTCTTATCCCATTTCGAAGCAACAAGCCGGGATACGTGTACGCCGGGTGGAAGGCCCTTGTTGATCTCAAACCATGCGCTACCATCGTTCATGGAACACCAGACTCTTCCATCATCTGTGCCTACATATAAAATGCCTTGTTCCAATGGTGATTCGTCAATGGCAACAATGGCCTGATGGTTAATGGCATACGGTGTCTTGCCCATGTGCTCTTTGTTATTATAAGTAAGGTCGCCGCTGATCCTTTTCCATGTATTGCCCTGGTCAGTGCTTTTGAACAGGTATTGAAATCCGTGATAAACGGTTTTGTTATCGTGCGGAGAAAGCATAGTGTATGCAAGCCATTCACCACGGTAAATATCTTCATCGTCTTTCTTGGTAGGGAAGATATTATCGCTGTGTATAGAATCTTTATATACGCGGCTACGCATTAGTCTGCCATAAAAAGAACAGGAGTACACAAGGTCAGGATCTTTCGGATCAACAGCGTGAATGGTTCCTTCTCCACCGGGTGCTGTTCTCCAACCCTGAATAGTGCTGTCTTTCGTTCCGAAGTTGTTTTTCACTGAAGCCATAAAACTGCCCTCATCCTGCACTGATCCAATCACGTTGTAGGGTTGCTTCATATCGTATGTAATATTATAAAACTGCGTAGTGGGAATTACGTTGAAGAAATTTTTCCAATGCTTACCGGTGTCCTGCGTGGCGATAACACCACCGTCATTACCATTGATCATGTAACCCGGATTGCCGGGATCTATCCAAAGTGCGTGGTTATCACCGTGCATTCGGTCGCTACCTTTTTCGCCACGGATGACGTTGAAAGTTTTTCCGCCATCGGTGCTTTTTGCCATCGGAACGCCCATAATGTACACCACGTTTTCATCTTTCGTGTCCACGCGGATTTGTCCGAATACCCATCCATAAGTACCTGCAAATCTTTCCAATTTATCATCTTCCGTACTTGCTTTGGCGAATGATTCACCGGCATCATTACTGCGATATACCTGAACGCCGTATGGAATCACCTGGATGGGTCGGCCGTAAGGGTCAAGCTCACCGGGCTTTGGATCGCGTTTGGAAGTATGGTTATCTACATATGCGTATAGTACTTTAGTATTAGAGCGCGAAAGGGCAATACCCACGCGACCGGTAAACTGCGTTTGTGGCAGGCCGTTAGTGAGCTTCTTCCATGATTTTCCGCCATCGGCAGACTTCCAGATGAAGTCGCCGTCTTGCGGTGTTGGGTCACTCCATCTGAGCCTTACCCGGTTCCATTCGGAGGCGTATAAGATGTTGGGGTCGGAAGGATCCATCACCAGGTCAATGACGCCGGACTTGCCGTCTTTGATCAGCTTTTTCCATGTTTTGCCTCCATCCGATGTCATAAAAAGTCCTTTGTCCCCTCCGTAACTCCACTCGTTTCCTGTACTGGCTACATAGGCAACATTAGGATTTGTAGGATGGATGATCACCCTTGAAATAGTTCCGGCGTTTTCAAGGCCGATATGTTTCCATGATTTACCTCCGTCGGCCGATTTATACACACCAGCTCCGGGCAACGATGCACGGAAGATATTGGCTTCCCCTGTTCCCAGGTAGATTATATTTTGGTCTGATGGTGACACGTGAAATGAACCTACAGAGAGTGTGGCCTCTTTGTCGAACAGTGAGTTCCATGATTTACCGCCATCTTCTGTTTTCCAGAAACCACCGGTTGCGAAGGAGGCCCAGATGATGTTGGGGTTTCCTGAAACGCCGAGTACTTCTGATACCCTTCCGGAAATAATATCGGGCCCAATATTGCGCCATTGCAGGTTCTTGTATGGAGATTTCGCGGTCATGGCTTTTTGCCTTTCAAAAGCCGCCAGTCTTTCTTTTCCTGTGGATGGCCGGTTTTGAGCCGAGATACCGGCAATGCCCATCAGAAGGGCCACAAATAATGCGAAACAGAGTTTTGGCATGCGCTATAATGATTTTTTTAAATGTAAGGAAATGTTGGTTAACGACTGTGAAGTTTTGCTGAAGCTTTATATAGAGTGTTTTCAGTACATTCGGCACTTATCAATATATATGAGAAAATTATTCCTGCTCTTATTACTTCCTTCATTTGTTATTGCCCAGAAAAAGTCATCGGCCCCGTCTTTTGAAAAAAATAAAATGGCTGCTGCCGCTGAAATACAAGGGAAGCACGATGAGTATAAAAAAATTGCTTTGCAGATATGGGACTATGCGGAAGTGGGGTATAAAGAAGAAAAAAGTACCGCATTGCTGCAAAATGAGTTGAAGAATAATGGTTTCACTGTGGAGGCTGGTGTAGCTGGTATTCCTACTTCGTTTATGGCTACTTATGGCAGCGGCTCGCCGGTAATAGGAATCCTTGCTGAATATGACGCATTGCCTGGCATTATGCAGGAAGCCGTTTCGGAAAGGAAAGTCGCGGCTGGAAAAACAGCCGGTCATGCTTGTGGCCACCATCTGTTTGGAACGGCATCTGTGGCTGCGGGTATAGCACTTAAAAATCAGATACAGACCAATGGATGGAAAGGGACAGTTGTTGTTTACGGATGCCCGGCAGAAGAAGGCGGATCAGGAAAAGTGTATATGACCAGGGCAGGCCTGTTTAAAAATGTTGACGTGATGTTACACTGGCATCCGGGTAATATGAATATTGTGAACACACAAGGTGCGTTGGCCAACAAGTCTGCTAAATTCAGGTTCACTGGTTTGTCGGCCCATGCTTCCGGGGCGCCTGAAAAAGGCAGATCGGCCCTGGACGGTGTTGAAGCAATGGACGCGATGGTTAATATGATGAGAGAGCATGTGCCATCGAGCACCCGCATACATTACGTCATTACCAGTGGCGGCAAAGCCCCTAATGTGGTGCCTGATTTTGCGGA
>JANMMA010000058.1:0-13754 GCA_031372815.1 Sphingobacteriales bacterium | reverse complement strand
TCACTATTGCCTTTGTGGGTGGAATTATCGTAGCGCTGCCTTACGTGCTCTGGGAAGTTTGGAGTTTCGTTAAACCCGCGTTAAAGCCCGGTGAATTGCAGTATACAAGGGGGGTGATCTTCTGGATATCCCTGTTCTTTTTCATTGGTGCTGCCTTTGGATATTTTCTGCTGGCGCCCTTTACATTTAACTTTCTGGCCAATTATAAAATCGGTACTGCCGGAATTCTACTCTACAGGCCAACGTTGACCGATTACCTCGACAGCCTGATTGACATTACCCTCGGCGCAGGTGTAGCTTTTGAGCTGCCCATGGCTTCATGGATACTGTCCAAAATGGGACTGGTAACACCATCATTTCTCAGGACCTACCGTAAATATGCGTATGTAGTATTGCTCGTGCTTGCTGCCGTGATCACTCCATCGCCCGACTGGGGAAGCCAGTTGATCGTGGTTATCCCGCTGGTATTCCTGTATGAGTTATCCATCATTATATCGGCCAGGGTTAATAAAAACCAATTGAAAAAATCAGCAGAATGGAGTTAAGATTTCAAGTCTAAATCAGGGTCCGTCTACCCCCATTTTGAACATTAATACTAGCAACAATGAATATCCACTCCCCTTTCAACTTGTTTCTTCCTATTGCCATCGGATCTGACCATGCAGGCTTTGACTATAAAGAACAAATCAAAAGTTATCTGGCCGAAAAAGGATTATATGTAAAGGATTTTGGAACATTTAACAAAGAATCTGTTGACTATCCTGATTATGCACATCCTGTGGCCGACTGTGTAGAAAAAGGAGAATGCAGTTTTGGCATTTTACTTTGCGGCTCTGGGAACGGAGTTGCCATAACAGCCAACAAACACCAGGGTATACGCGCCGCCATTTGTTGGAATGCCCCCATTGCAGAACTTGCACGACAACATAACAATGCCAATATTTTGTGCATTCCTGCCCGTTATGTAAGCCTGGATATTTCCGAACAAATGGTCGATAAATTCCTATCTACGGAATTTGAAGGAGGCCGACATCAAAACAGGGTAAGTAAAATCGCCTGTTTGTAATTAATGGTTTTCCATTCTAATCCCATCTGTCATCAAACCACTTATCAATTTTATTATTGTGGAATTCATTATCCCACAGCCACTTTTTATCTTCCGGAACTAAAAACATTTATACCAATATGAGATTATTATGCACTGTTCTTATGCTTTTTGTGGCGTCAGCATCCATGGCACAAAAAAAATCTAACCCCCGGAAATTTGCAGAGACCATCACTGTTGCTGACCTCAAAACACACCTTAATATTATTGCCGGCGCCGGCATGGAGGGCCGTGAAACGGCAACAGAAGGACAGCGAAAAGCAGCTTCCTATATTGAAAATCATTTTAAGACACTTGGGTTGCTTCCTGCTAACAAAGAAAGTTATCAAATGTATTACCCGGTGTACCGTGATTCTTTGGTCGGAAGCCAGATGATGATCAACGAAAAAAGTTTCAATCTTAATGAAGATTTTCAGCCTATTCTGCAACTTAACAGGAATGGCTCACAATATTTTTCTGAAATTGTTTTTGTGGGACATGGAATTGTTGACTCTGCATTTGATGACTATGGCAATGTTGATGTTACCGGCAAAGCAGTGTTGATTATGGACGGCGTTCCTTCAACTTATAAAACCAACAAGCCTGGCTGGAACGAGCCTGGTGGATTATATGGTAAATACAGAAATGCCGCTGAAAAAGGAGCCGCCGCGGTGATCATTGTAGGTAGTGGCTTTCCGCGGAAACCAACGCCTCCCATTGGCAACATGTACAAAGAACTATATACCGCTATCCAGGCACCCAGCATTTTTACAGTGTCCTCAAAACTGGCCGAAGCCATCGTTGGAAGCGAATGGCAGGCTTTTCTGCAACGTGGAAAAACTTCGCAGGTACCTGCTAGAGTGATAAAAGCAACAGCATTAATGGAGCTCGACAAAAAAGTGCAGATGCTGCAAAGCTCTAATGTACTTGGCTACATAGAGGGGTCCGATAAAAAAGATGAATGGCTTATCATAACGGCGCACTACGACCACCTTGGCAAACGGGGAGAAAAAATTTATTATGGTGCAGATGATGATGGATCAGGCACCGTGAGCGTACTGGAAATAGCGGAAGCCTTTGCTAAAGCCAAAGCAGCTGGTAATGGCCCCCGCCGAAATGTTATGATCATGGCGGTGAGTGGTGAAGAAAAAGGACTGTGGGGCTCTGAATTTTTTTCGGACAACCCTTCGGTTCCATTAGACATGGTAACTGCTGACCTGAATATTGATATGGTCGGAAGGGTTGACACGGAAAGGAAAACTGCAGATACACTCAACTATATCTATGTTGTTGGAAATGACAAATTGAGCACCGAACTCAGCCCGCTTAGCGAAGCAGCTAATAATAAATATGTGAAATTAAAGCTTGACTATAAGTTCAACGATCCAAATGATACTGAGCAGATATATTTCAGGAGCGACCATTACAATTTCGCAAAAAAAGGTGTGCCCGTAATCTTCTATTATGATGGTATGTTGAAAGCAGACTATCACCAGCCCACCGATACGCCCGATAAGATTAATTATGAATTGATGACCAAAAGGGCCAGGCTGGTTTTTCACACAGCCTGGGAAATGGCCAACCGGAATGAGATGATTAAGCGGGACCTTGCTTTACCGACCATGACCAGGTGATAAAAATATTGGTTGCACAAACCATTAAGAATCAGTCAATTTAAAGGGAACAGTGAATAACTGTTCCCTTTTTTTATGTTTCCCATTAAACTTTGGATACCTGCCGGGGTCTATCATTACGTACCTGAAAACAAAAAAATAATACCTGAATTATGAAACTGAAACAATCAATCAACTCCGGAGTTCTAACCCTTTCCCTGGTACTTGCTTTTTCGCTTTTTAACAATGCATCTGCGCAGGTCAACAGGGGCGCAGCCATCAGTCAACATCATCGTCAGCTTGCCTACAACAGAAATCACCATGCTAACATAGACAGGCGCGAAAATAAGTTTGACCGCAGGGAAAATGTTCGTGACCATCACGAAGACATCCGGGACCGCAAAGAGGACAAATTCGACCGTAAAGAAGATAAAAGGGATGCCCGTGAAGACATCCGCGATGCAAAACACAATGGCGGGAAGAAAGACAGGATTGAAGACCGCAGGGATGCCCGTGAAGACGTTAGGGATAGCAGGGAAGACGTCAGGGATCTAAAAGAAGACAAGAAAGATCGTAAAGAAGATAAATGGGATCGTCGCGAAAACAAATATGACCGTAAACATTAATCACCATAATACCCGCACCCTCTGTTAAATAAAAAGTCCCGTGCCACATTTTGTGGACGGGATTTTCTTTATCGTAATGTTATACAAGCAACTAATTTCCAAGCGTTCTTGTGAGCTACAAACATTTTTACCAACCGAGTATATAGGCAAACCCCCAATGGTGCTTCGAGGTTAGCTTCACTTTCCATTTCACCAACCAAGAATATAGGCGAACACCAATGGTGCCACTATAGTAGCATCACTTTCGATGATGTATTTTGGTGTGTGGATGTCGAGCTTTCCCCAGGTTATTTTTTCATTCGGTACAGCTCCCGAATAGGAACCGTATGATGTGGTGGAATCACTGATCTGGCAAAAATATCCCCAGAAAGGCACATCGTGCCACTCCAAATCCTGGTACATCATGGGCACTACACAGATCGGAAAGTCCCCGGCAATACCACCCCCGATCTGGAAAAACCCAACCCCTTTTCCGCCACTGTTATTTCTATACCATTCGCTGAGGTAAACCATGTACTCGATACCACTCTTCATGGTACTGGCTTTAAGTTCATTCTTAATGATGTAAGAAGAAAATATATTTCCCATTGTACTGTCTTCCCAACCCGGAACAACAATAGGGAGATTTCTTTCTGCTGCAGCGATCATCCAACTGTTTTTTGGATCGATCTCGTAATCATCTTTCATCACTCCGCTGTTGAGTAACTTGTACATGTATTCGTGTGGGAAATACCGTTCTCCTTTCGATTCCGCGTCCTTCCAGATTTTCACGATATTGTGTTGGATCTTCCTGAAAGCCTCTTCTTCGGGAATACAGGTATCAGTAACCCTGTTCAGTCCTTTTTCCAGTAATGCCCATTCGTCCTGTGGCGTAAGGTCGCGCCAGTTAGGCAAACGCTTGTAATGGGAATGCGCCACCAGGTTCATGATGTCCTCTTCAAGGTTTGCTCCTGTACACGAGATAATATCGATCTTACCGTTACGGATCATCTCGGCAAGGGAAACGCCCAATTCCGCAGTACTCATGGCACCAGCGAGTGTAACCATCATTTTGCCTCCTTCCAGTAAATGGGTTTCATAACCCTTGGCCGCGTCAACCAAAGCCGCTGCGTTAAAATGCCTGTAGTGATGTTGTATGAACTGTGAAACGGGTCCCTTAGTCATGTTGTTAATTAAGGGCACAAAAATAACAGAAAATAAGCAGTGCATACACATTTGCCACATTAACCACATTAATCACATTATTGCTCTTCCGTCCCCGGAAGAGCAATTTTCTGCTTCTTTACCATTTTGAGATTGCCTGAAGCGTCAGACTCTATGATATAATATTTATTATCCTTCGTGAAACTAAAAAGGTAATAGGTCCTCGATTCTTTCGACACTTCCATCGCTGCAATATCTGCCTCTGTTACGCCATATTTTTCTGTTACAGACTTTATGGCATTCAGCGGAACACTTTCACATTTAATAAACCTGGTTATGCTGTACACATTCCCATTGTCATCATAATACACAGACAACCTTTGCAACTCATTATTGAAACTGGCCACATAATAGTCACCGTTTTTATACCATCGCACATACTCGGCATTAGGATAATCTTTCTGAAAACTTTCCTGAACAATTGCCGATACCTTGATATCAATGTTCGGATCAACCGAATCGGCCAAAGCATGCGTAACGGTCGAGCTTAATATCGCCGTTACCGCCAATAGGATCATCATCTTTTTCATTACAAATGTTTTGAGGTGAGGTGAATCAAAATCTGACGAAACAAATCTAAATACCTTGATGACTAAAGGCAACCTATTTGGTACAGGCATGTTATAAATTGGCTGCAACTGTGATGAGTGGTGAAATAATAGGGTTTGACGACTTCAAAGCAACAGTGTTAAAGACAGCAGCAGTAAGGGTTTCCGATATATATTAAAAAATGTTTAAAATGCATGGAGGTAACCGCTCATCACAGCAACAGGATAAGTGGTATTCACACCTACATATGTTCAGATGAATTACCTCGCACACGCATATCTTTCATTCAACGATCCCGGTATCCTTACCGGAAACATGATCAGCGACTATGTTAAGGGAAAACAGAAATTTGACTTTCCAGAAAGAATACAACAGGGAATGAATTTACACCGGCTGATTGACGAGTATACTGATCATCATGATGTAACCCGTGAATTGCAAAAAATCTTCAAATCACACTACGGTTTATATAGCGGTCCTATCATCGATGTTATCCTGGATTATTTCATCGCAACAGATAATGCCATTTTTAATAAAAATGCATTGATGAATTTCAGCCTGGGTGTATATGAAAGTCTTGCCCCTTTCAGTACTATTTTCCCGGAAAAATTCGCGCGGATGTTCCCCTATATGAAATCGCAAAACTGGCTTTATCATTACCAGTTTCATGAAGGGATAAAAAACAGCCTGGGGGGACTGGCAAGAAGAGCGAAGTATCTTGATGAAACCGAGACGGCGTTCCAACTTTTCATAATCCATTTACATGAGTTGCAACAAGGCTATGATGCATTTTTTCCTGACCTCAAAAAGATCGCAACTGAAGCTTTTAAATCAATGGACCCGGTATAGCAGCGAAGATAATTCGGTTTATTATACAGGCCCTACATCTACAAACCAGGTTCTACAAGAGAAGATAATTCCGCGATATTTTTTTCTACGGGAAACTTTTTGAACCGGGACAGGCTTGATTCTTCGAGCATTGCACGGTCGTCTGGATGAGCAATATCGATCAGCGCTTTGGCACGTTGCCGAAGGTTTTTACCATATAAATAGGCAACGCCATATTCTGTGACGATATAATGGGCATGCGCACGAGTGGTTACAACCCCGGCACCTTCCTTGAGAAAAGATACGATTCTCGGTACGCCTTTAGAAGTTCTCGATGTAAGTGCAATTATTGGTTTTCCGCCTTCTGAGATAGCTGCACCGCGCATGAAGTCCATTTGTCCGCCTACTCCCGAAAACTGGTAAGTACCAATGGAATCTGCACATATCTGGCCTGTAAGATCAACCTCTACAGCACTATTGATGGCACATACCCTTGGATTTCTCCTGATGACGTGGGGATCGTTTACATAGTCTATATCGAGGAAAGCGAAAGCAGGGTTATCATTCACATAATCATACAACCTTTTTGATCCCAGGGCGAAACCAGTCACCGCTTTATTGGGATGGATATGTTTATACTTATTATTGATGACATCTTTTTCGAAAAGATCGATAATTCCATCAGAGCACATCTCGGTATGAACGCCGAGATCTTTGTGGTTAATCAACGCTTTCAGGACGGCATCGGGAATTGCTCCGATACCCATTTGCAGGGTACTTCGATCTTCTATAAGGTCTGCCACATATTTTCCTATCTTATTCTCCGCCTCTCCCGCTTTTTCGCCAAAATTGGCTTCCTGCAAGGGCTCTTCACAATACACCATGGCGTGAAAACGAGAAGCATGGATGAGTCCGTCACCATGTGTCCGCGGCACGTTCGGATTGACCTGTGCTATCACAACTTTTGCTGTATTTACGGCACTTCGTGCAACATCTACTGAAACTCCCAGAGAAGTATATCCATGTTTATCCGGTGCTGAAACGTGTACAATAGCCACGTCGATAGGAAGAATATTTCGCTTGAAAAGTTCTGGTATCTCGCTCAGGAAAACGGGGATATAGTCGGCCCGTCCTTCATTTACGGCCTGCCTGATCGAAGCAGATACGAACATTGAGTTCATACGAAAGGAATCTGCATATTGAGGTTTACAGACTTCAATATCTCCGTACACACTGATGGACACCAGTTCTACATCTTTTAAACGATAGGCCTCTTTAGCTAATTCGGAAATCATGTATACGGGTGTCTGCGCACTTCCGTGTAAAAATACCCTGTCGCCTGATTTTATAACAGACAAGGCCTCCTGGGCTGTGGAATACTTTATAACTGGTCTCATCGATTATACTTATAGCGCAAAAGTAACGATGACTTTAAACCCAAATCATGATTAAAGTTATTTTTAATAAAATCCTGCATCAGCATATTTTTGCGTAAATTCTGTAGGGATGAAAGCTAAATACCTGTTTTTTCTATTGTTCTGCCTTAATTTTCTTGTTTCCAACGCCCAGAATAACAAAAACATACCACCGGTTGATAAATCACCCATGGATATGAGTTATTACCCTGTGAACTACCCTATTCTGAAAATACAGGATAAGGCTCCTGAGCCTCCAATTATGAGAGTCATTTATAGCAGGCCCGAAAAAAATGGCAGGGAAGTCTTCGGCGGACTGGTAGAGTATGGCCAGATATGGCGACTTGGAGCGAATGAAGCCGATGAGATAGAATTCTTCAGGGACGTAAAAATCGGCCAGACTAAAGTGAAAAAAGGCAGGTATACCCTCTACGCCATACCCAGTGAAGAAAAGTGGACCATGATCCTGAACCGGGATACGGACACCTGGGGAGCCTTTAAATATGACATCAAAAAAGACGTCTTACGGCAGGAAATTAAACCTGAAAAAGTGGCTGAAACCGTTGAATCTTATACGATGTATTTTGAGAAGGCGGGTACAGGCGCTAACCTCCTGATATTTTGGGATAATCTCAAGGCGGTTTTGCCTATTGGTTTCTGATCAACAATCATTATGTGCGGAATTTCAGGCATCATTTCTCCACATAGGGAAAAAGTATCTACAACGGTCCTGAAAAAGATGAATGATGCCCTCACCCACCGCGGCCCGGATGGTGAAGGGTATTATGAGCAGCATACAGACAACTTTCATGTAGGCCTTGCGCACCGTCGATTATCCATAATAGACCTTTCCGAACAATCGGCCCAGCCCTTTCGCTACCTCAACCGTTATGTATTGGTGTACAATGGTGAGGTGTATAATTATAAGGAACTCAGGGAAACGCTTACCCAAAAAGGCTATGCATTAAGGACAAATGGCGATACCGAAGTGGTTGCGGCGGCCTTCGCCTGTTGGGGTGATTCATGTATGGAACATTTCGATGGCATGTTCTCATTTGCCATATGGGATGAAACAGAACGCATGTTGTTTTGCGCCAGGGACAGGTTTGGAGAAAAGCCCTTTTTTTTTCACTATAGCCAGTCGGGCGATGAATTTCAATTTGCTTCTGAAACAAAAGCACTATTTGCTTCGGGGATAGCCAGAAATATCAACCACCAGTTGTTGTATGATTATATCACCCTCGGCTACACGAAAAACGTAACTTATCCTGATCATAGCTTTTTTAAAGACGTATATCAATTGCCGCCGTCTCATTACCTGAGGTTCTGGCCCGGTAAAAATATTCTTGAGACCGGGAGATACTGGGACCTGGACAAAGAAAGCAGCATAGACATGTATGAGGACCAGGCGGTGGAAAAATTCCATGACCTGCTGCAGCATTCAGTGGCTACCAGGCTTAGAAGTGACGTGCCTGTCGGAACAAGCCTCAGTGGCGGGCTCGATAGTGCTTCTGTGTTGGCTTTGGCGTCTTCGTTACCCTCATCAGTGTATAACCATAAAGCTTTTTCGGCTGTTTTCCCGGGCCATGAAAAAGATGAATCTGAGCTCATTCATGCAACTGCTGAGAGATTTAAGGTTTCTGTTTTTGAGGTTAGGCCTTCGGCCGATGGCCTTGCTGAAAAAATGAAAAAACTTCTTTATCACCAAGACGAGCCTTTTGGATCATCGTCTGTTTATGCGCAGTTCGATGTTTACCAAAGGGCAGAAAAAGAAGGTGTAAAGGTTTTACTGGACGGACAGGGGGCTGACGAAGTCCTGGCGGGTTATACAAAATATACGCATTGGTACCTGCAGGAGAAAATTCAGCTAAAAGGCTGGCGATCCGTTTCCAGTGAAGCTGCATTACTTAAAGAAAATCAGTTTTTGGAATCCTGGGGATGGAAAAACAGGCTCGCTGCAACGATGCCGGGTTTAGCTTCAACACATTTAAAAAACAGGACATTGCAAAAAAGAACGGCCAATAAATTTATTGATCCTTATTATGCAATAGCAAATGCAGATAGCCATTCCATATTTAAACCCATCGTTGAAACATTGAATGATATTCAGTATTTCGACACTATGGTCATGGGGCTTGAAGAATTGCTGAGGTATGCTGATCGTAACTCCATGGCCCATAGCAGGGAGGTGAGGTTACCATTCCTTTCCCACAAGTTGGTGGAATTTGTTTTTTCCCTGCCTTCTTCTTTCCGGATCAGAAATGGCTACACCAAATGGATCCTGAGAAAAGCCATGGACAAAAAACTTCCGGATCTGGTCGCCTGGCAGAAAGGTAAAACGGGATTTGAACCGCCGCAGAAAGAATGGATGCAGGATCCGGCTATTGTGGAAAATATAAAAGCGGCCCGCCAAAAACTTGTTGCCGAAAAAATTTGCCTTCCCACTTTATTAAAAAGCCCCATCCAGCCATCATCAGCGCATGATGAAAATAATTTCGACTGGAGGTGCTGGGTGGCGGCGGCATTCGTTTCAAAATAATTGCGGATTGCGGATAACGGACTACGAATTGCGGATTGCGGATTAGCGGATTGGCGGATTAGCGGATTGGCGGATTGGCGGATTAACGGATTACGGTAGCATTTTTCAATACTCAAGATACAGGGCATTTTGGCGTTTCTCAATTGCAAACCGATTCAACTATCTTGCATTCCATTAAAAACACTTATTCAATCATTCAATTCGCGAATTCGCCAATCCGTCAATTAGAAAAATATGAAAGACGCAACCAAATACATCCACGCCGGTGCGCATCCGGACCCCTCTACCGGTGCCATTATGACGCCTATTTACCAGACGTCTACCTATGTTCAGGAAGCCCCGGGCGTGCATAAAGGGTTTGAATATGCACGGTCACAAAACCCCACCAGGCAGGCATTAGAGGAAGCTCTTGCCATCATTGAAAATGGAAAGTTTGGATTAGCATTTAGCTCCGGCGTTGCGGCAACAGACGCGGTAATCAAGTTACTCGAACCTGGTGATGAAGTTATTTGCGGAAATGATATGTATGGAGGAACTTATCGTCTGTTTACCAAAATCTTTACCAAGTTCGGCATCAAGTTTCATTATGTAAATCAGCACGACATTGGTTATTTAAAAACCCTGATTAACCCATCCACCAAACTCATCTGGATTGAAACTCCCACCAACCCATTGATGAACATCGTGGACATTGAAGCGATTGCAGCACTTGCAAAAGAGCATAACATTCTCACCTGCGTAGACAATACTTTCGCTTCTCCATACCTGCAAAATCCACTCGACCTGGGCGCCGATATTGTAATGCATTCAGTGACCAAATATTTAGGCGGGCATAGTGATGTAATCCAGGGTGCGCTGGTAATCAACGATAAAGATTTAAGGGATAAACTTTATTTTATCCAAAAAAGTTGCGGCGCCGTTCCCGGTCCGATGGATTGCTTTCTGGTGTTACGGGGAATTAAAACTTTACACGTCCGCATGCAAAGGCATTGTGAAAACGGAAAAGTGATTGCCCACTACCTGAAAAATCATCCGAAGGTTGCGAAGGTATATTGGCCCGGTTTTGAGGATCATCCAAACTATGCTGTTGCAAAAAAACAAATGCGCGACTTTGGTGGTATGATCAGTTTCGAATTGAAAGATGACAGTGTTGAAACAGCGCGTAAGGTTCTTTCGTCGACCCATCTTTTTTCGCTCGCCGAAAGCCTCGGCGGCGTAGAGTCATTGATCAATCACCCCGCTTCAATGACGCATGCTTCTATTCCAAGGGAAGAGAGAATAAAAAACGGACTCAGTGATTCACTGATCAGACTTAGCGTAGGTATCGAAGATGCAGAGGACCTGGTTGAAGACCTCAAGAAAGCCATCGGTTGATTTACCGCTAAGACAATTGACCCGCAAACCATATAGCTATGGGCTGATCTATTATTTTGCACATTTCCCACAACTCCCAATTCTCACATTTTCCCCGCCCCTGGTCCTTTCACAAACCTACCCGGCATCGCGCCTGTATGTTCGCCGTTTTTCAAAACCTGCACGCCGTTTACAAAAACATCTATCATTCCTTCCGAATATTGGTGAGGTTTATCGTAGGTACTCAGGTCTTTCACTTTTGCAGGATCAAAGATCAAAACATCGGCATAATTTCCCACTTTCAATTCCCCCCTTTTTTTCACTTTTAAATTCTCTACCGGAAGCTTCGCCAATTTATAAATAGCCTGTTGTAAAGACATCAGTTTTTCATCGCGTACATATTTTCCGATCACACGACTGAAATTGCCATAAGCCCTGGGATGGGCATTTGACTTGAGAAATACACCTGCTGTTGTATATGAACCTTCATCGGAACCAAAACTTACCCAGGGAAGCACTACCTGTTTACGGATATTATCTTCCGTCATTAAAAAATAAGCCACTTCCACCCTTGAGCTATCCTGTACAATCAGATCCATGGCTGTTTCTTCGGGTGTTGTACCCCGGATTTCAGACACCTCTGCAAGTGTTTTGCCGGTAAACTTTTTTAAAGAGTCTTTATTAAAACCAAGTAGCAAAACACCTTTGGCGCCACCTGCCCCATAGTACAAGTTCTCCCAGTCCTGCGCATCTCTATTCATCGCGATTTTCATTTTAATTCTTACAGATTTATCCATCAGCCGCTCACGCAGTTTACCAAAGCCACCGTCCTGTAATGATGGCGGAAATGAAGCTGTCAATCCTGTTGCTCCTGCCTCATAAGTATACATATCGGCACTGACATCAACTCCTGAAGCGCGTGCTTTCTCCACCTGTTTGAAAACGCTATCCATTTTGGGCCAGTTCCGCTTCCCTCCTGCTTTCAAATGATAGATTTCAGCGTGTACTTTCGCCTTTCCTGCTATGGAGATCAGTTCATCCACAGCCTCATTGAGCTTATTGCCTTCACTTCGCATATGGGAGATATATGACCCGCCGTACTTGCCAGCTTCCTCACATAAGGCTGTTAGCTCTTCCGTGCTGGCGAAAAATGCTGGTGGATAAATCAGTGATGATCCAACACCCATTGCACCTTCCTGCATGGCCTGTTTCACTAATAAACGCATGCTGTCAAGTTCAGCAGCTGTGGGCTGTCTGTTATCTTCCCCAATCACGTAATCCCTTACCGACGTAGCTCCAACAAACGAAGCAATATTTGTCGATATTCCTTTTTTTTCAAGTCCACTCATATACTCTCCCAGGGAATTCCAGTAGATGTCATATTTAATGTCGCCCTGCCCATCTTTCATCCGCTTTTTCATCCTTGCATTCAATGGTCCCATACTATATCCTTCCCCCATGACCTCAAGGGTAACACCCTGGCGGAGGTCCGACTGCGACCTGCCGTCCTCTATCAATGATACCGTGGCCCAGCTCAACATGTTGGTGAACCCTGGCGATACTGCCATCCCAACCGCGTCAATGGTCTGTTTCGCTTCAGCATCCATAATGCTGCCGATGGCTGCAATGGTGTCCCCGCTGATCGCAATAGAACCTTTATATGGTTCTCCGCCATTGCCGTCATAGATCATAGCATTGTTGATCAGGACATCGTAGTGGGCCTTTTCGCGACATGAGAACAACAAAACAACAATAACATAAAAAGTCATTGAGCAGGTACGTATTCCTGCCATTTCAAAAGAAAGCGACATAAGCATAAGGTTGATATCCGACAGTTAAATGCTTTATCAATATAACTTTTTTCAGACAGAGTTAAAGCTCATCTTTGATAGAGATATATCATATGGCTACAAAAGCAGATTCAGAAGATTTTATCAGCATCAATAAGTTTATCAGCGACACAGGATATTGCTCGCGCCGTGAAGCGGATAAGCTGATCACCGCAGGCAGGGTACAGATCAATAACAGAAATGCCAAACCCGGAGACCGGGTAAAGCCAAAAGATACGGTAGTGGTTGATGGAAGTATCATGAAGGCGCCGAAAAAAGACAAAGCTGTGTACCTTGCCCTCAACAAGCCTGCAGGCATCACCACAACAACTGAACAACACGTCAAAGGAAACATCATTGATTTTGTCAATTATCCGAAACGCATTTTTCCAATAGGCCGACTGGATAAAGATTCAGAGGGGTTGATTTTTTTAACAAACGACGGGGATATTGTAAACAAGATCCTTCGCGCAGGGAACGCACACGAAAAGGAATATATCGTGAGGGTAAACAAACCCATTGATACAGCTTTTGTACGACAGATGTCAGGCGGACTAACGATCATGAATGAACGAACCCTGCCCTGCAAAGTTTCTGTGACAGGAAGGCAAACCTTTCGAATTATCCTGACACAGGGTCTGAACCGTCAAATCAGGCGCATGTGCGAGGCTTTGGATTATGCTGTCACGAGCCTTCAGCGCGTAAGAATAATGAA
>JANMMA010000054.1:0-8021 GCA_031372815.1 Sphingobacteriales bacterium | reverse complement strand
CATTCAATGAAACCAGAATGGATCAAAATTGGAATAGCCTCTCCGGGTACCATGATCGCTTCTGATGGAATGATTTACGCAAAACTTGCCCATCCGCGTACAGCGGGAACTTTTTCCAGGGTACTGGGAAAATATGTTCGTCAAGAGAAAGTACTTGGACTTTCAGATGCGATAGCAAAAATGACACTGCTTCCTGCAAGGAGACTTGAAAACATTGCGCCTTCAATGAGATACAAAGGCAGGATACAGGTTGGCGCAGATGCAGACATTACTATTTTCAATCCAGACACTATTATTGACAAGGGAACCTTTGAGAAAGGTCTTGAATTTTCTTACGGTATCGAATATGTTTTAGTAAGTGGAACACTAGTTATAAAGCAGGGAAAAACTGTTGCTGGTGTAGTGCCGGGGCAGCCTGTATATGGAAAGTATAAGAACTAGAATTTATTAAATAGTATGCTATGAGAGTATTGTCGATTCTCGGCCTGATGTTTTTTATGTTGACAGGTTGTAAGACAGGACAGTCTCCGGATAAAATCGCCGATGAAGTATGGAAACGGGAAATACAATATTGGGACTATGTGGTAAAAAATGACAAAGCCGGATATCTGACCCTCTGGCATAAAGACTTTATCGGATATCCGGATACTGGTCTTGTACGCAAAGATAAAATCGCCAATTGGATAGGAGAATTGCACAATAAGAAGGGACTATACTATGAAAATAACCTTATTCCAAAAGCGGTTAACGCATACGGTGACGTAGTGATTACATTTTATGATGAAGAGGATATCACAAAAACCAACAAAAATGAAATTATTTCCCGTGACGTATATAAAATAACCCATACCTGGAAGAAATTCGGCAATGAATGGTTGATCATCGGAGGAATGAGCGCACTGGTAAAAAAATAAAAATTAGATAATGAAATTTCTACTTGTAGGATGCATGCTTGTTTCGACAATGATCTCTTTCGGACAGACAAAAACAGATCCCTCTGTTCAGACGGTTAAAGACGCTGTCTGGCAACTGGAAGAAGACTATTGGAACTATGTGAGAACGGAAAATTTATCGGCATATGCTAAGCTTTGGGATGAGCAGTTTATTGGCTATCCATCCAACAATAAAATCACTAGTAAAGAACATATTACAGATTGGGTAAAAGCCTTGCACGCTGATAAAAACAGGACGTTTGTTGTTGAACTGGAAAGGAAAACAGAAAACGTATTTGGAGACATAGTTATGGTGTTCTACGATACCCATTACACATATCGAAATGCGAAAAATGAGATCATTGAACTTGAACATGGTAAAATAACACATACCTGGAGAAAGACTGGCAACACATGGCTTATCATAGGAGGAATGGGGGCGCTGATCGAGATCCAAAAAATTAAATAACGATTTTTAATAACGTCAAACTTCACTAAACCCTCCTTCAAGCAATTTTAAAGCATGGCAAATACACTTCAACAGAATACCAGGATCAATTCGATAGACATTGCCAGGGGCGTTGCCATGGTAATCATGGCCCTTGACCACACACGAGACTACTTCCACCAGGGCGCTTTTATTGATGATCCTACTAACCTTAGAACAACAACACTGGTGCTTTTTGGTACCAGGTGGATCACACATTTCTGTGCTCCGGTATTTATGCTTCTCACCGGTGTCTCGGCATTTCTTGTGGGTGAGAAAAAGGGAATCAAAGCAATGTCTTTTTTCCTTTTTTCCAGGGGACTGTTTTTAGTATTACTTGAGTTTACTGTAATCAGTCTTGCATGGAATTTCAATTTTCAGTACCGTGAACTTGATTTTTTGGTGCTATGGTCATTGGGCGTTAGTATGATTGCATTGTCGGCCCTTGTCTACCTGCCAAAAAGATTCATACTTGTGCTGGGTATTATAATTGTGGCAGGGCATAATGTACTTGATACCGTTCACGTGGCAGGCAAAGGGCTAAACGCATTTTTCTGGTCTATTCTACACGAGCCAGGGTTATATGAATATGGTGGGATCAAATTTTTTGTTGCCTATCCAATACTTCCATGGATAGGTATTATTGCGCTGGGTTATAGCCTGGGCGGTTTATATGCAAAAGGTATTGATGCAGCAGTGAGAAAAAAATGGCTGATGGTGATGGGAGCCGCGGCTATACTCCTTTTTATCGTTGTTAGGGCTACCAATATTTATGGCGATCCTTCTCCATGGAAAACGCAGTCTACGGCTTCGCTGAGCTTGATTTCTTTTCTCAACGCTACAAAGTATCCGCCATCGCTAATGTATGCCCTTATGACACTGGGGCCTGCACTAATCTTCCTGGCTTTTGCAGAATCTTTCAGAGGCAAGGTTGCCGGATTTTTTTTAATATTCGGACGAACTGCGATGTTTTATTATATCCTGCATATCTACCTGATTCATATACTGGCTACTGCTGCGGTTGTTTATTCGGGTCACCCCTGGACAGACATGATATGGCAGGCCTTTAACAACAGCGAAAAGCTTGCAGGATATGGATTTTCGCTGGGTGTTGTTTATGCCGTGTGGTTACTTGTGATCTTCATTCTTTACCCTCTTTGCGTGAGATATAATGCGTATAAATCATTGCACAGGGAAAAGTGGTGGCTGAGTTATATCTAACCTGGCTATCCTTCTTCTACAAGGTGTGAAACTTATTCAATTTCATGGAATTTTGCCGGCTCACTTTTGCATTTTTTTCCTTAATTTGACATCATGTCTCAAATCCGTCAGTTAGCTGCCATTATGTTCACAGATATTGTCGGTTATACGGCACTAATGGGAAATAATGAGCAGAAAGCATTTGATTTACTTCGAAAGAACAGGGAAATTCAAAAACCGATTATTGAAGGTTTTGGGGGAACATGGATAAAGGAATTGGGTGATGGTGTTATGGCCAGTTTTCCTACAGTGTCAAATGCCGTTTATGCAGCGCTCAAAATCCAGGCCGCATGCCGGATTACAAATGAATTCAAACTCCGGATAGGAATACACCAGGGTGAAGTGGTATTCGAAAATGGAGATATTTTTGGTGATGCGGTGAATATTGCTTCAAGGTTGCAGAGCCTTGCACCGCCAAGTAATATTTTTGTTTCTGCTTCTATCCATCATAACATATCAAATAAAAATGATATCCGGTCTGTATACGTAGGTGTAGAGACGCTGAAAAATGTCAGGGAGCCCATATCAGTGTATAAGATTGTGGGCATGGAAGAAGAACTTGAGCAACACCAGGCTAATAAAACATCATTTTCTTCCATACTCGAAGGTTATCATCATGATATCTATATAAGTTACCGTTCCAATGACAATAAGTATGACGGATGGGTAACCGAATTTGCCGCAAAACTGGAGCGCGAGTTAAGTGCCACAGTAAAAGAAAGGATTTCAATATATTTTGATCCCAATCCTGAAAATAAAGTCAACTTAAATCCTCCAGTAGATAGTGAAAGCATTAAATCATTAATTTTCATTCCCATCATCTCACAAACCTATTGCGATCCTGACTCCGGCATCTGGAAAAATGAGTTTAAAAATTTTATCGATGAAATCAAGCAGGACCAGATTGGGAGTGAAGTGGGCTTTCCAAACGGGAATAAGACTTCCCGGGTCATACCGGTAAAAATTCATGATATTGAAAATGGTGATATCAGACTGCTTGAATCAGCACTCTCCGGTTCTTTAAGGTCAATAGATTTTATTTACCGGGAAGAAGGCGTAAACCGGCCACTCCGTCCGGTAGATGACGATAAATCCGCTGAAGCTCGTAAGCCTTTATACCGTAACCAGATTAACAAACTGGCCAATGCCGTCAAAGATATTGTTCAGGCTATAAAGGCCCGGGATAAATCCGGCGCTGAGATGCCATCCAGCCGGGAACCGGTGGCAAGGCAGATCGTTCCCAACGTATTTTCAACCTCAGTTTCTTCAGCTATAAAGGTTCAGGTGATCGACCGGCAGCGGCCAAATATTTACCTGGCCTGGACTTCCAACGACCTCAAGGAAAGCCGTGAGGAACTGGCAATCATTTTGAATAAGGCTGGCTTCAATGTGTTGCCTTCCATTGATTGTCCGGCAGATGATGAAACCTTCAAAAAGAAAACTGCCGAAGAAATGCAAAAATGCGTTTGTTCATTACATATGCTGAGTGGGGAATTTGGCCGGCGTTTTGAATCGGATGAAGAAAATTCTTTTCCGCAATATCAATTCATGGAGGCCAAAAAAAGGATTGATACACCGGGGGCCGATTTCAACGTATTTGTCTGGCTTGATCCCGATAGCAGTCGTAACATTAAACCTTCACAACAACAGTTCATCAAGTATATCCGAAATAATATTACGCGCAATATGATGTTTTCCAACAGCCAGGGCCCGATGCAGCTGGTGGATGATATTCGAGTAGTGATGATGAAACACGATGCCAGGGTTTATGATTCGAAAGACACGGAAATATTTTTCATATTCAATCAACAGGATGAAATGGAAGCACAGCAGATCATTGATACGCTGAGCCTTGAATATCCTGTGGAAACAATGAATATACTTCCCGATGGTGAGGATTCTTACAGGGAGATGTCTACGCAACAGATTCCCAAAAGTAAACTGGCAGTAGTTTATTTCAAATATGCTGCGGATTGGGCGCTTCCATTTATTAAGCAGATCTGGAAACAGGTTGGGGGAGCTTCTTCTCCTACACCGATGTTCCTGGTGGGGGAGGATGATCCGAGAACTAACCTCGCGCGAAATTTTAAGGCTCCGCGGGTAATATCCATTATTGTTCCTAAAGAAACCATACCTGCCGAAGTCAAAAAAGTGTATAGTGCCCTGTGACCGTGGACTACCGGTAATGGATAACCTGGAAATAGCATCAACTTCATAGTCTAATTAGCAACCGAAATGTTTGAGAACGATCAGATTTGTCCTTATACAGGATTACGATCATTTACCGAGGAGGAATCCCTTTATTTCAAGGGTAGGGAAGAAGATATAGACCAGGCAACATTACAACTTCAGAAGAATAAATTTTTAATGCTGACCGGTGCGTCAGGTGATGGAAAATCATCATTGATCTATGCCGGTATTATTCCAAATGCAAGGTCCGGCTTCCTTAAATCAAAATATTCCCAGTGGTGTGTGGCTGACTTCAGGCCTGAGCGGACTCCCTTTCAGAATTTATGCAAGGCCATTGGAAAGCAGTTATCCATTTCCGATAGTAACACCGTTGAGGCAGAACTGAATCATGGATTTTCTGCTATCGTAGATCTTTACCGTAACTCCCATCGGTTCATTGATACACAGTCATCCTCCTATCAGAAAATGGAGGAAAAACAAAAAGCTGTGTCAAAGCGGGAAGCTGCCAATCTTATTATATTGGTTGATCAATTCGAAGAGTTTTTTACCAATCCCGAGAATTACCACAACGGAAAGCCTTCCAGGGAGTCAATCCTGGTTCTTAATCTCTTGCTGGAAACCGCAAGAATTGCACTTGAAGAAGACCTTCCCATCTATGTGGTATTCACGATGCGGTCGGATTATATAGGCCAATGTGCAGCCTTCCGGGGCCTTCCCGAATACCTGGGATTCTCACAATTTTTTGTTCCCAGGCTCAACCGATCACAACTTCAACAGGTCATTGAAGAGCCGGCGAAATTAAGTGGCAACAGGATCTCACGGAGACTTACAGAAAGGCTGATCCATGATATTACCGAAGGGGTGGATCAATTACCCATACTTCAACATGCACTGAACCAAATATGGGTTGCAGCAGACCAGGGCAGTGAGGAAATGGATCTGGTACACTATGCTATGGTAGGAGGAATGAGCGTGTCTGAGTTGCCAGACGAACAGGTATCTGGATTCAATCAATGGTTTAGTGAATTACCTGATCATATCCGGAAGTGTTATCATGAACCCAATCTTCAGAATGTTCTGGATACTCATACCAATAAATTATACGAACAGGCAGCAGGATATCTGGCTGATAAGTCGGGTAAAAATATTCCAGCAGCAGTAGTGAAGTCTATCATCCGTACCGTATTTGTTTGTCTTACGAAAATTGATCAGGGCCGTGCAGTCCGCAACAGGATGACCTTGCAGGAGATCACCAACATTATAGGTAACCCGGCATTTGATACCTCACTTACCGGCACCGTAGTGAATATTTTTCGTGAACCGGGCAATACATTCATTCATCCATTTATTGTTGAAGATGATCCCGACACTCAGTCACTGCAGCCAGACCAGGTCCTGGATATCACCCATGAAAGCCTGATTCGAAACTGGAAATACCTGGGGCAATGGGCAAGGGAAGAATATGACAGTCGCTCTATATCTCTCGACTTCGAGCAACAACTTGGCCGTTGGGTAAATAGTGGTAAATCGAACGACTTTCTCCTTTCCATCGGACCACTGACGTATTTTGAATCCTGGTACAATAAAGTTAAACCAAATGCATGGTGGATCGCCCGATACCTGCCTGAAGAAAACACCAGCGAAGCAAGGCAGGAAAAAGCTGAAGAAATTTTGGGAAATGCCCGGGAATTTCTGGGCCAGAGCGCGGGTAAGCACGTCATAACGAGAACGGTTATGCGATATGGTCCTAAAAGGATTGCTGCAGTGTTGGGGCTAATTGTCATGATCACCCTGACTTCCTTTGCAGTAAAAAATTATTTCAATAAGCAAAATACCGCTGTACTTAATAACCTGCATACACTGACGCTGGAAATGGCTGATAAGGGGAACGTTTCCCTCGCCAGTAAAGTCTCCCTGGTATGTGAACAATTGAAACTTGGCCAGGTAACTGTAAGGGAAGTCATCAATGCAGTTCCAGACACGTTGATGAAAATTAACCTTGCTACCGGCATAGCAACCCAACTGGTATTCCAGGGCCGTGGATTGCCAGCCAGTGAAGTATCGGCATCCCTTAATATCGCAGACAGCCTTTTGAATACCATTCCGTTTCCCGAAAGTAATCCCGTAAAACTTGCTGCGATAATAAAGGAATTAAATGATTTAAGGGCTACCCTGGAATTGGGATATAGTTATCAGCAGGATCCACAATTGGACCAGTTAAGGAAACGTAATGCCGACCGTTCAGCCCATTGGGTAATGCAAATTGCAGAAAAGCAGCCAGCCGGTTATAAGGACATGCAGGAGTTTAACCTGGCGCTTGAAAATGCACTCAATTATCATGCTTTTTCAAAAAACGAGATCAGTAAATTGTTATCTATTCTTTCTCCGTTCGAGAATAGTGCCGGTTCACCATGGCTGCAGGAAAATTTTCAACAGGATAAGATTATGGAAAGAGGGGAGCAGGGTTATGGTTTCTATTTTAACGGGCTATACCAGGAACTTGCATATTTATATGGGGCATCGGGCAACACTGTGAAGACTTTGCAATGTATTGATACCCTGTTAAAATACAGCCAGAACAATTACCAGGGAGAATACGCTGCAGGTGCCGATAATGCTTCTAATATCGCATCTGTTTTTTTCCATAATGGAATGACCGATCAGTTGGATGCTTTTGTGAGTGGGTATTGTATGAAGAAAAGTATTAGCAGGGAAGAATTTTATGTCCGCTTGCTGGGAAGAGCAGCACATGAGCGGGCCACTACAGCTAGCCTTGATCTGCTTTGGTGGATGAATGCTAAAATAAATCTCAATGTTCGCTATGCAAGCAATGAACAACTCAGTTTTTTCTTTCAAAAATATCGGGAAGTAGTTCGTACAGACATCAAAGATGCTGACGAGGTCAATTTATTAATGGCACTGTCGTATAAAAATGAAGGCATACAGAAATCACTCAGTGGGCAACACAAGGATAAATCCCTAAATGTGTATTTTAACCAGGCAGTAGACTGGTACAAAAAAGTCAATCCTGCCTATCTTGAACAGCCGCAAAGTATCATCGGTATCAGCGGGGCAGATGAGATGATAGTACCGCGCAAGACATTGTTTATCTATCCCGATCTAAGGTTCAGTTTTCACCCTACTGAGCCTAG
>JANMMA010000043.1:0-3774 GCA_031372815.1 Sphingobacteriales bacterium | reverse complement strand
CCCAAGATCCCGTATAGTAAGATCCAGATGAAAACGGTTCCGTCCATTCCCTATAAGTCTGATCTTCTATTACCGCCTCGTAGACTTTCCTGGGAGACGCCTGAATGGTAATTTCGAAGTGGAGTTTTTCTTCCATAAATAAAATTTTAATATGTTTTCCGTTAGTAGCGCTCTATTAAATTAATACAATTCCGGCAAATTTCAATGACCTGAAACATCGCTGTTTACGCGGGGTAAGCTGGGGAAAAAACGCGCGGTTTGGTTGTTTATTCAAGATGCCGTCTGTAGTAATATTTGGAAAAGTTCTTTTAAGATAATCCTTCAACTCAACTATACCTGGCATCGGGACGGCACCGGTTTTGTTAAACTTTATACTAACCTTTGGTAGACTAACTTAGAAAAAGCTAAATATTATTGAATGGATGCTCAAGAACAACTGGCCCTGGCTGAATTAAAGAAATGGCAAAAGCAGATGATGCGAAAGCCGTCACTGATGAATAAACTTGCCAAAAGGGTACAAACAAAAATCAACACCTGGATCCCGGAAAAAATGCACAAGGTTATTACAGAAACCATTAAGCAAATGATCCGTGGGGTTTTATTCAGTGCAGAAAAGATCACGGCAAAACCTTTACAAAATGCCACCTTCAGGGAACGGGAAGAGGCCGTGGAAAAACGTATTGAATACTACCGTAACACCGCCGCGGTCGAAGGCGGTATAACCGGCGCGGGCGGAATTTTATTGGGCCTCGCAGATTTTCCCATTCTGTTGAGCATCAAACTGAAATTATTATTTGATATCGCTTCGCTATATGGTTTCGACGTTAGCGACTACAGGGAGCGTGTCTATATCCTGCACATTTTTGAAATGGCGTTTTCAAGCCAACAGCACAGGAACAAAATTTATCAGAAACTTGTAGACTGGGAATCAATGAGCGCAGACTTTCCTCAGGATATTAACCAGTTCGAATGGCGGAATTTTCAGCAGGAATACCGGGACTACATTGATATCGCAAAGATGGCACAACTTGTTCCTATCATCGGTGCTCCAGTGGGTGTAATTGCTAATTATCAACTGGTGAAAAAAATGGGAATCACTGCCATGAATGCTTATCGAATGAGAATATTCAGGCAACCGGAAAAGTTAATCACTGTATAGCATGTTGTCAATACCTGCCGAACCCAAGCATAACAATAGTGACTGAGGTTAACAGCCTTTCTAAAAATAATTTTTCTTCCATTTTACCGACACGTCTGATCCCTCTGCAAGCATTACTGAATGCGGGCTAACATTATCTAATGTTTTAAATGCGTCACCGTACAATGACTGAAAACAACAATGTATATCGAAGTCCTTCACATAATTAATATTCCAGCGGGGATGGTTAACCTTATATTCAAGTGAAGTCTTTTTACTTAATGCAGAGTAACCGTAATAGTGCTCGAAAATAAATTCCTCTAGGCTGTTTTCTTTTATACAAATACCGTCGGCCATAGCCTGCACGCTGATCCTGTTCCACTTTTTATTGATCTGCCATTTGTATACTACTTTTTTCTCCGCATGGCTGTTAGTTATGTGATTTATAGTAGGCGCGTATCTATAGTGTTCTTTATATAAAAGGTTCGCAGTCATTGCGATGATCTTGCTCGGAATAATTTCACTGATGAAAACGACCCCCCTTCTCACTTCATCGTTCACGGTCCGCTTCACATAAAAACGTAGGTTCACTTCTTCAAAACTGCCAATAAAAGGAATCGGAACATTAAAGATTTTGGTATCCTTGAACATAAAGCCTACCAGGCTTACATAAGTTTTACCGTCAAAATAATCCAGCTCAACGCCATTAGGCAAATAAGGGGTCAATAATTCAGGGTCAACAACATAGTTGGCCATAATAAGATTTTCCCACCTTGCTTTTAAAAAATCAGTCATTGTGTATCGATTAATTTACTATTTCTGACTGCAATCAAATTACAGGCCATGAAATTTTCCACAATTGTTGTTTATTCCTCCCCTGATAACAGCCGCTCAACAGTATTGTTGATTTTAGCCTAAGTTTATCCTGTTTATGCGCCTAACCATCACGATTACTGTAGCTTTTGTTCTCTTCGTCGGTTTGCAAGACATCATTGCCCAGGATCACAAAAAACAATTTTCAGGCCGCATTGTAAAAATTGTTGATGGAGATACTTTCGATATTCTTACGCAGGAGAACAAAGTTTTGAGGATCAGGATGAATGGGATTGATGCACCCGAAAAATCGCAGCCCTTCGGACAAAAATCAAAAGACTACCTCGGCCGGTTGTGCTTTAAACAGACCATAAAAATAATATGGTACAGGCTGGACCGCAATAAGCGCTATATAGCTGATGGATACCTTCCAGATGGCCGGTCACTCAGCTTGGAAATGGTTCGGGCCGGATATGCCTGGCATTTTAAGAAATACTCCAGCGATCCCGCTCTCGCAAAGGCTGAGACTGAAGCGCGGCAGCAGAAATTTGGCCTTTGGCTAGATCCTAATCCGGAAGCACCTTGGGATAAAAGGGGAAGAAGGAATTAGCTTAATGATGTTGTTGAAATGTTAAGTCCGCTTACATCATACCTGACTGGCACCATTTTAGAATTAGTGTTGAAAAAGGACCAATGAAATACGTACACTCTGCACAGGCCAGTGTAATAATATATGCTTCTGTTAGCGAAGTTTGGGAGGCGTTGACCAATCCAAAAATGATTAAGCAATATTTTTTTGGTACCAATACTATTACCGACTGGAAAGTGGGTCACCCCATTGTTTTTGAAGGAGAATGGCAGGGTCATAAATATCGTGATAAAGGCCGTGTACTTGACTATCGCGAAAACGACCAACTGAAATATGATTACTGGAGTTCAATATCGGGTATGGAAGATAGCCCAGAGAACTATGGCGTAGTTTCGTATGAAATTTTTGGTGATGATGAGGTTACAACGCTCGTTGTAACCCAGGAAAATATTCCCAATGAGGAAGTGAAAGAACATTCGACTGAGAATTGGAAGCATGTACTGCATGAACTGAAAAAAATGCTTGAAAAAGAACCGACATGGCGTTAATCAATCCGAAAAAAAGACTCGCCAAACAGGGGAAGGGACACTGGTCCTGCAGTACCGGAGAACCTTTGGCAAATTCAACCGCCTCCTCCACTGAATCTGCTTTCACAATAATAAAGCCCCCAAGAGTTTCCTTGATATCACCAAACGGTCCGTTGGTAACCATCCCATTATGGGCCACCACTTTTGCGTCTGCAAAAGGTAGTCCCATTCCAGACACGAACTTACCCTGGGTGGCAATACCTCCGATCCATTCCATTGTATATCTCATCCAAATTTCGATCTGCTCCGGGGAGGCCACCTTCGTGCCATCCTCGTGCCTGAAAATCAATGCAAACTGATCCATTTTTTGCTGTTTTAAAAGTTAATGAATGTATTATTGATACCTCAATAACCATCGGCCAAAAAGAAATTGGACATAATTCATCACATATTTCGGGCTGTTCATGTCATTCTTTCAAAACCGGGACTTCATCGAGCTATTTTTATTGCACAAACAAAGCTCATGGAAACCCCAACAAGAAAAACAGCAAGGGATATATTCCTCCTCTTCACAGTCACTATTGTTATGGCAGCAGGATCGATTTATGTGAAAGAAAGGTGGTCAGACAAAAATATCCATATCAGTATATCAGATGATACAGATGAACTTTTGGTAAAGGCCAAATTTCCCAAAAGTAAATCTGAAG
>JANMMA010000022.1:0-8253 GCA_031372815.1 Sphingobacteriales bacterium | reverse complement strand
TAGCACCAACCTTATCCGTATCATCCAGGAAGTACAGCCCGATGAAATTTATAACCTGGCGGCAATGAGCCACGTACACGTGAGTTTTGAAACACCTGAGTATACTGCCAATGCTGATGGCATAGGCACACTTCGCATACTCGAAGCCGTTAGGTTACTTGGATTGACTAAAAAAACAAAGGTATACCAGGCATCAACTTCGGAACTGTATGGTCTGGTGCAAGCTGTTCCACAGTCGGAGACGACACCTTTCTATCCTCGTTCACCTTATGCTGTGGCTAAACTATATGCTTATTGGATCACCGTAAACTACAGGGAAGCCTATGGGATGTATGCCGTAAACGGTATACTGTTTAACCATGAATCACCTTTACGGGGGGAAACATTTGTTACCAGGAAAATCACTCGCGGCGTCGCTAAAATAGCCCTGGGGATGCAGGATAAAATATTTCTTGGTAACCTTGACGCGAGGCGCGATTGGGGACACGCAAAAGATTACGTTGAAGGTATGTGGCGGATTTTGCAGCAGGATGTACCTGAAGATTATGTGCTGGCAACAGGGATCACCACACCAGTGCGGGAATTTGTGAGAATGGCATTTCAGGAGATCGGCGTGGAACTTCAGTTCAAGGGAGAAGGTGATAAAGAGCGCGGAGTTGTTGTAAGTTCAAACAATCCGGATTATCCGGTTGAAGTCGGAAAAGAAGTAGTTGCGGTGGACCCCCAATATTACCGGCCTACAGAAGTGGACCTGCTGATTGGTGATCCCACTAAGGCCAATACAAAACTTGGCTGGACACCAACTTATGACCTCCCTATGTTAGTAGAAGAAATGGTTGCTGCAGATATAGAATTATTTAGAAAGGAAAGACTATTGAAAGACTCTGGTTTTATGATCAGGAATCAGTATGAGTAAGTTCTTATCAAATAATCACTTAGAATTATTATAGTCAGTTAGATAGCTACTATGGACAGACACTCAAAGATCTATATCGCCGGCCATCGTGGGATGGTTGGATCTGCGCTGCTAAGGAAACTGAAGACGGAAGGATATGATAATTTTATCCTACGGACATCAGCAGAATTGGATCTAAAAAATCAACAGGCTGTAGCTGATTTTTTTGCAGAACAAAAACCTGATTATGTCTTTATGGCAGCTGCCAAAGTTGGTGGTATTTTGGCCAATAATAGTTTTCGGGCTGAATTTTTATATGATAATCTAATGATGCAGAACAATGTCATACATTCTGCATATGTCAATAAGGTTAAAAAGCTGCTATTTCTCGGATCATCCTGTATCTATCCAAAACTTGCGCCACAGCCGTTGAAAGAAGAGTACTTGCTATCGGGTTTTTTGGAGTCCACAAACGAACCCTATGCCATTGCAAAAATCGCCGGTATAAAAATGTGTGATGCATACCGTTCGCAGTACGGATGCAATTTTATTTCCGTAATGCCAACCAATCTGTACGGACCCAATGATAATTATGACCTCAATACTTCTCACGTAATGCCCGCGCTTATTCGTAAAATTCATGAAGCCAAAATGAACAACGCCCCTGCTGTTACTATTTGGGGAACAGGTAAGCCAAAAAGAGAATTTCTTCACGCCGACGATCTCGCTGAAGCATGTTTATTCCTGATGGAAAACTACAATGATGAAGGCCTGGTTAATATAGGCACGGGCGAGGATCTTGAAATCGGTGAACTGGCATTATTGATTAAAGACATCATTGGATTCAACGGCACTATCGAACATGACCTCTCGAAGCCCGATGGTACACCCCGAAAACTGATGGATGTTTCTAAACTACATAAACTGGGTTGGAAATATTCTATTGACTTAACTGAAGGCCTGAGAAGGGTCTATCGTGAATTTGCACAAACATATGCCAATCCGTAAATCCATAAATCCGCCAATCCATAAATCCGCAATCCGCTAATTCTATCATGTTCTCCATATTCAAAAGGAAATCCAATTCAATCACCTTCCCCTTCTATCTGCTTAAGACGGATATGCATTCTCATTTGATACCTGCTGTAGACGACGGTTCACAGGACAGTGTAGAGTCATTGAATCTGATCCGTGGGATGATGGAACTGGGGTTTGAAAAACTGATTACTACACCTCATGTCATGCAGGACATGTATCCTAATGATGCACAGTCTATCACCATGGGGTTTGATGAAATAATGCGGAACGTGGAAACGGAAGAAAAAGATAAAATCAATCCAACTACTATCCATGCGGCAGCGGAATATTTCCTGGATGATCACGTGCTGGATAAATTACAAAAGAACGAACCCTTACTGACTATAAAGGATAATATGGTGCTGGTTGAAATATCGTTTGCAAGTCCACCAATGGGACTCAAAGAAATGATCTTCGACCTTCAGATAAAAGGTTATCAGCCAATTCTCGCACACCCTGAGCGCTATACCTTTTACCACCGTACACCTTCTGTTTACCAGGAACTAAAAGATACCGGCGTCCTTTTTCAAAGTAATCTGCTATCCTTCTCCGGTTATTATGGCGGCTCCGTGAAAGATGCTGCCGAATACCTGGCCAATGAAGGCATGCTTGAACTATTGGGTACAGACCTGCACCACGACAGGCACCTGCAAAATCTCCGTGAACTAAGCTTTTCGGCCCCACTCCAAAAACTGGTTTCGAAAGGACTTCTCAATTCCAGTCTTTAATCCGCCGCCGCCCTCCAAAAACTGGTCTCCAAAGGGCTATTGAATTCCAGTCTCTAATCCGCCGCCCCAGCCAAAAACTGCTTTCCAAAGGGCTCCTCAATTCCAGTCTCTAATCCCGCTTTTTCCTCTCCTTCTGTCAAGAATTTCCATCCTGACATTAAACAATTTCAAGATGTGAGCGTTTATTTGGTATGAACGCATTTACCATCAAGGACCTCGAAAACCTCACCGGTGTTAAAGCACATACCATTCGTATCTGGGAGCAACGTTATGGATTTCTGAAACCCCAGCGTACGGATACCAATATCCGATATTACAACAATCAGGAACTCAAGACAATATTGAATATCGCCCTGCTGAACAAGTACGGCTACAAGATTTCCCATATAGACCGGATGTCGGAAACCGAGGTCAGGGACAAGATCCTGACCCTTGCCAATTTCCAGGCCCAACAGGAAAGGATTATCAATGAGCTGATCCAGCACATGATCGACATGAACCTGGAATCCTTTGAGGACGTGCTGGACGATTATATCATCAGCCGTGGGATTGAAAAGACCATCAACCATATCATTTTTCCATTCATGGAAAGGATTGGTGTATTATGGATCACTGACCACATCAATCCGGCACAGGAACACCTGGTGTCTAATATCATTCGTCAAAAACTGATTGTTGGAACAGAAGGCATAAACACCCATCTAAGGATCGACAAATGTGTTTTACTATGGCTGCCTGAAGGGGAATACCATGAACTGGGCCTGCTGTTTATCCAGTACCTTTTGAAAAGCAGGGGGGTAGCCACACTTTACCTGGGCGCAAATGTGCCACTTGAAGACGTTGAATATGTGGTGACGCTTAAAAAACCCAATTACATCTATACTCACCTGACCTCGGTTTCCAGCGGGTTCAGTTTCGACAGGTTCTTAACAACGCTGACGCGGAAATTTGAAGCAACACCTGTTATCATTTCAGGCCGACTCACACAGGCATATGAAAAGAAGATCCCGCAAAAAATCAATTTTAAAAGAAGCCTCGGTGAGGTAATGGAGTTTATAACAACTATTGGTTAACGTTAGTGCCCCGGGCTGGGGGGATTGGAAATGATCGATTTAAATATTAACCTGCCGCCATTGCTGAGATCTTATGGCAAAGTTCAATAGACGGTGCCGCTTCGATAATACCAGGACCATTTCCGGCAAGGATTTCGCGGTAACAAGCTGTATGTAGTTTTTCCATTCCTTCATCTAACCTATACGACTGGTCATCGATCAGCAATTCTCGGTAGTATCGAGTATTCTTCTCAATACATTCTAGCGGCAAATCCCCTTCATCAATACTTAACGACCATTCTACATTCGCCCGCTCGAGTGACAGAAAACCGCTTATCTTTTTTCTGCTATAGTCATTAACCTTTACTTCTTCTACCGTTCCAAAAAGCCAGATCAACAAATCAAACAGGTGAATACCAATATTCGTCACAATTCCTCCGCTTTGCTCTTCCCTTCCTTTCCATGAGTTAAAATACCAGTTACCCCTGGCCGTTACATAGTTAATGCTAACATTTGCTTTTTTACCAATCTCTCGAGTAGAAATTTCTTTTTTTAACAAACTCACGTTAGGCAGTAACCGAAGTTGAAGAATGGTGTTTACTTTTTTGCCAGATTGCTGTTCGAGGATTTTCAGGCGCTCAAGTTGCTCAGGGTGTATGACCATCGGTTTTTCACATATGATGTTGGCCCCGTTTTCCAATCCCCAGCATATCTGGCTGAAATGATGATGGTTTGGTGAACATATAGAGAGGTAGTCGAGATTATTCTTTTGATTATGGTATTCAGCATAAGACTCAAAATTGCTGAAACAGGCGGCTTCTGGAAAATACTGATCCAATATGCCCAGGCTTTCTGAAGGATCGTATACAGAAATCAGTTGATTGCCGGTATCCTGAATAGCTTTTAAATGCCTCGGTGATACATAACCTGCAGCGCCCACCATGCTAAACTTTGCCATTCAACAAAGATAAGGCAACATTTTACTTAGGTACCGACCTTGATTACAGAGGATATTTATGCGGTAATATCAAAGGATTCTGACCAATGATAAAAGGACAATGCCCGAAAAATTCTGGATTGTTTATGTTTTTTTGATAAAACGGCTTCACTGTATTCTTCCAGCAGCGACGCTGAGAAAATATTTGGAAATTTCTCAATTAAGGCATTCAATTGTTTTTTTATTACTGAATTTTCTTTTTCAAATAATTTGTCCTCTGGCCCTGGAAACCCAAGTTTATTATGGCGGTTGCGTATTTTTTCTGGCAAGATACCTTTCATGCTGTCGCGGAGCAGTTTTTTGGTAATCCCTCCTTTAATTTTAAAGTGATCCGGAAGCTGAAGAGAAAATTCAATCAAACGGTGATCAAGGAAGGGCAGTCTTGACTCTACTGAAAACATCATGGAGTGGCGGTCTTCCGAATGAAGTTGATGGGGCAAACTATAACTGCTCAATGCATTTTTAGACTGATGTGTAAGGTCAAAATTCCCTTTCAGTGAAAGTTCAGGATTCAAGTTCTGAAACTCGAATGTTTTGGAAAGCCAGGCAGAGTTAAAACCTTGGTTTCCATGATATGAGGTTGTCAGTTTATTTTTCAGTGAACTATAAGACCGGCCAACAAGAGAAAGGCCAATATTTTTGAAAATGTAAAACCTTGGTTGATTATTTACTTTAGCAAATTGCCCCGCCTCATGAAGAGCCTGAACTAAATGCAGTTTTTGGAGCTTATTCATTACATTGAAATAGTGAAAGTGTTCATAACCAGCCAGATATTCATCCGCCCCCTGACCACTCAACATTACCTTAAGGCCTAGTTCACTAGCTTTTTCATATAACTTATACTCTGAAAAGAAACTTCCACTTAAAATTGGCTGATCCTGGTGATAAACTATTTTTTTCAACAGGCCATCCGTCAACAATTCACGGATATCGGGGAATACTAAATTTCCTGCCTTGCTCAAATAATTAGATATTTCATTTATGTATTCAATTTCATTATCAGGTTCCTCGTAAAAACATGTGGAAATGGTATTCAATGGAGTTTGGGACCGAGTTATGTGTTTATACATGCATGCTATGCTGCTGCTGTCCAAACCACCTGATAAGGCAGTTCCAAAATTAACTTCTGTACTTGTATACAGTGAGATACTTGATTCAAAAAGCTTTCGGAATTCCCAACAGGCTTCACCGTAGCCGATGTCAGCATTGATCCGCAGATTATCCAACGAGTACCATTTTTCGACATGGTATTCGCAGTTGGCTAAATCCAAGATCAGGTTTGAACCAGCAGAAAGGAATTTTACACAGGATATAAATGACTTTTCGCCACCACTGATATTTCCATGAAAAAGAAAATGAAAAGCGATTTTCTCATCAAGCTTTGGTATAAATCCAGGTACATCCATGAACTGCTTGATTTCTGAGCCAACGTAAATGGCTTCGTCTGTTTCCAGATAGCAAAATGGTTTTATACCTAGCCGGTCGCGGCTGCAGAAAAGAATATTTTGAATGGGGTCATGTATGATGAATGCCCACATACCATTAAAGTAGCTTACACAATTTTTACCCCAATGCTGATAGGCAGCCAGTATTACTTCTGTATCACTTTTAGTAGAGAATTTAAATCCATCTGCTAACAGTAATTTTGCGATTTCCAGGTAATTGTATATTTCTCCATTAAAAATTATGGTCAAACCATTGCGGCACATAGGCTGTGATGCCTGATCACTGAGATCGGTTATTTTCAGTCGTCGGTGGCCAAATCCAAAATTCTGGCCCCAATAATAACCTACCCCATCGGGCCCACGATGAATGATCCGGTCATTCATTTTTCTTAGAATAGTCCGGTCAACGGGCTTTTTCTCCTTATTAATTACTGCTGTTATTCCACACATGAGATTGGATGTGAAAATGCAAGCAGATGAATGTGTTGCATTAGTGTATGAGATGGGTTTAGGGGGGAAATTGATTAAAAGTAGGGATAAATACGCTGAAAGGCTAAAACTGAGCGTCTTAAGGCTGCACAGTGCCAGATCAACTACCTGAATACAACTCTATAACTAATGGCTATAAAATTGTTTAATATCCTTAACATTTTATTACACAAATATGACTGTTTGTATCAAATTTCTGTTTAACTTCGACTTTCAATATTTAAACAAGACTTATGGCTACTGCTGAGTTCAACCAAATGCTGTTACAGAATGCCGATTTTCTAAAGCCCTTTGCGGTGACCCTTACAAAAGATCAGGAGACCGCTAAGGATCTTTTACAGGAAACCATGTACCGTGCTCTTGCCAACCAGGAGAAATACAGTACGGGCACGAACATAAAAGCCTGGTTGTACACCATCATGCGGAACATCTTCATCAATAACTACCGCAGGAAGGTGAAGCAGAACACCATTTTTGATAACTCAACTAATGATTTCCTGTTAGATTACCAGCAGTCGGCCATCGCCAATACTGCAGAAAGTAATCTTCGCATCAAAGAAATCCAGTCGGCCATTCACGCATTGCCCGATATTTTCAAACAACCTTTCATGCTTTATTTCGAAGGCTTTAAATATCACGAAATAGCAGACATGCTCTCTGAACCACTGGGAACAATCAAGAGCAGGATTCACTTTGCACGCAGGTTGTTGAAGGCACAGATCAGCAAATTCTAAGTATCTTTCCGCCGTGTCAAAAAAAGTAGTCATCATCGGCAGTGGTTTTGCCGGTCTCTCAGCAGCATCCTTCATGGCAAAAGCTGGCTGGGCGGTTACCGTGTTGGAAAAACATCCGATCCCCGGTGGAAGAGCCAGACAACTTTCTGAAGACGGTTTTACCTTTGATTTGGGACCGAGTTGGTACTGGATGCCAGACGTATTCGAACGATTTTTCTCCTGCTTCGGCAAAAAAGTACAAGACTATTATTCACTGATCAGGCTTGATCCTTCTTACCGCATTTATTGGGATAAAGATCAAACGGATATCCCGGCCGATTATAACGCATTGAAGCAATTATGTGAAGACCTCGAGCCCGGCGCCGGTGCAAAACTGGACCAGTTCCTGCATGAAGCTGAGTATAAATATCGTGTAGGCATCAATAAACTCGTGTTTAAACCTGGGCAGAGTCTTAGCGAATTTCTGGATATGGAAATGATCCTTGGTGTTTTTAAGCTCGATGTATTTACGTCTATCAAAAACCATATCAATAAATTTTTCAAACATCCGAAGATCCGTCAGATGATGGAGTTTCCGGTGTTATTCCTGGGCGCCCTACCGGAAAATACCCCTGCCTTGTACAGCCTCATGAACTATGCGGATATTAAACTTGGTACATGGTATCCTGAAGGCGGGATGTATAGTGTAGTACAGGCAATGCATGACCTGGCCGTATCCCTCGGCGTAAAATTTTATTTCAACCACGACGTTACTGAACTGGTCATGGAGAAAAATGCCATAAAAAAGGTACTGTGTTCGAACGGGCAGGAGTTTGAAGCTGATGTGGTTATCGGCG
>JANMMA010000478.1:0-2271 GCA_031372815.1 Sphingobacteriales bacterium | reverse complement strand
GGATTTCTGTTGATTTTTATTTCTTCAAAATTGTTTCATCGATTTGATGTTGGGCGAAGGGTGTCAGACAGAAAGCAGAAGGTCGTTGAGGCTGTTGAAGTGAGACAGCAGCCAAGGGACATTCATCTTAAGTCATTGCCTGTTGCCCAACCTTCTTTAGGAATAGTTCCTTTTGTGAAAACGGAATTTCTGATGCTGATCAGGAAAGGACCATTATGGTTTTGGCTGATCAATATGGGTGGATTTGTTGCGTTATTTTTTGTTCCGATCGAATATGCACATAGGTTTGGGTTACCGGTGATCTGGTTTTTGCAGATCAATCGCTGGGCAGATATCGCCACCAAGGAAAAGTTTTTCGGCACACACTATTTTACCTATGCGGCTTTTAAACCATTGCAAAGACTGTTGACTTCGCAAATTGTTTCGGGATGGATGTTAGCGGTACTACTGGCCCTGCCATTGATGCTGAGATACGCGATGATTGGCGAAGGGTCCAATATCATCAGTATCCTCCTTGGCGCCTTATTTGTTGTTTCCTTTGCTGTCTTTTCTGGTATCATCACCGGGGGAAAGCGCTTCTTTGAGATCGTTTATTTTATGCTGGTGTATTGTAATATTTCGGGGCTTCCTTTTGCAGATTATTTCGGTGCTTTCAATCATGGGATGAATTATATCGTGGTGCTGATAGCAGTGATCGGCTCTATGTTGGTGCTGGCTTATGTGGCAAGGGGATGGGAGATCAGGAATCAGTAGTGTGGCCAATTTAAGTAGGCATTATGCGAGTAACACCTGCGCGGGAATATCCAGTTCCCGGTGAAGAATACGCGCCAGTTCCAGCGTCAGAGGCTTTCTTTTATTTAGTAATGCAGAAACATATCCTTTGCTTCCAAGTATTCCAACCAGGTCCTTACTTTTCATTCCTCTTTCCTGCATTTTCAGTCTGACCGCCTCGATTGGATCCGGTACAGGTATAGGAAAGTGAATATCCTCATATTGCTTAATAAGCAATAGCGCAACCTGCAGCTTTTCGCCTTGGGGGCTGTTCAATTTTACTTTAAGGTCAAATTGATGGTCGACCCAATCCAACATTGCCCCGTATTGCTTTTTTGTCCGGATAATTTTAAGTTCCATGAACTTCATTTTTTGAATTGAATTTTTTGCGCATCAATTTTATCGTACTCTACATGTGTGCCAAACCATTTTACCTGTACGACATTAAATGAAAACACAATGCGTACTATTAAACGGTATTGATTGCCCATAATATTAAAAACCACTCTGTCGTCAGAGACCAAACTGGCATTTCGGTAAACTTCTTTCAATTGGTTAAAGTTCCTGAAATCACAATTTACCATCTCATGATACCATTCCATAAGAGCAATAGCGGCACTTGGATATCTTTTGCAATATGTCAATAAAGTACCCCGGGTAATAACATTAAACACAGGTAAAGGTATTAAATAGTTTTCTAATAGAAAACATTTCAAAAAATGTTTCTTTTAAATTTCCCATAAAAGTTAACTGTATAGATGAGGGAAAAGCCTTCAAAAGGCAGAAAAACACCATTGTTAAGCCCGTAAAATCCTTTTTGCCGGGTTCATAAAAATTCTGATCTTCAGAATGAAGACCCTAAAATGCCTGACTCCAACCGGGAAGATATCCATATTATCAGCCGGCATAGCAACTGGAAAAAAGAATCCGTTGCTGATGCCTTATCGAAAAATGTTTATAGCAATTCCGACGCCTGGAAAAAATTTCTAAAGCTCTTCCTGCTATCACTTGGCGTTTTATTTACAGTTGCGGGAATCGTTTTCTTCTTTGCGTTCAACTGGGCCCGACTAAATAAATTTGCAAAAATTGGCATCGTGGAAGGATTGATAACGGTTGTTACGATTCTTGCCATTATACCAAAATTCAGTCTCATCGTCCGCAACATCCTGCTCACTGGCGCTTCCGTACTGGTGGGTGTACTGTTTGCTGTATTCGGACAGATCTACCAGACGGGCGCTAATGCATACGATTTCTTCCTGGTATGGACCATATGTATCACCCTTTGGGTACTGGTCTCCAATTTTGCGCCGTTGTGGCTGTTGTGGCTGGCCCTGGTTAATACGGTGATTGTCTTGTATTCCATGCAGGTTACCCGCCGCTTGCATGAAAATGACCTGTTGACGATGCTGACGGTAGTAAATGCAGTGGCGTTATTGTCGGCATTATTTCTGGACTGGTCAAGGTCACGGATTCCTACCTGGTTCACGAATACAATCGCAC
>JANMMA010000477.1:0-9141 GCA_031372815.1 Sphingobacteriales bacterium | reverse complement strand
GGAAGTCCGGACCACACTACCCTGGTAACCGCCCTTAAAGCTGCAGAATATGTGGACGTGCTGTCTAACTCCGGTCCATTTACCGTGTTTGCACCTACCAACGCCGCTTTTGATAAACTCCCAGCGGGTACAGTCGACAATTTGCTCAAACCCGAATCTAAAGACGCTTTAAGAAATATCCTCGAATACCATGTTTTTGTTGGGGTGCTTAAACCTGAAATGCTGACTGATGGCCAAACTTACGGCCAGGTGAATGGTGATAAAATTACCATTACAAATAAGGACGGGAAGATAACCGTAAATGGTGCCAACATCATTGCCAGCATTCCTGCCAGTAATGGCATCATCCATGTGATTGATGGCGTGTTGTTACCGCCAACGAAAAAATAGCCCGTTTAACCTTGCGATATAGAAACATGCACCTGGCTCCGCCGGAAAATAGCGGCTAACCCCGTCGTTTATACAGGTGTGCCAGGTTCCTTTTGATCCCTTTGAATTTTGATCGTTTCAAAGGAGAGTGACGAAAAATGGTATTAAAGCTTTCTTCAGTAATCTGCTGCCAGTCTGATGCAGTAAAATTCATTACGGCCGGCAAGGGATCAAATTCTGTTGTGTGGTGAGGCGTGGAAAAACGGTTCCATGGACAAACTTCCTGGCAGATGTCGCAACCAAACATCCAGTCTTTGAATTTTCCCTGATATTGTTCTGGTATGACGTCATCTTTTAGTTCAATAGTAAAATAGGAGATGCACTTGCTGCCGTCGACTGTTTTATTGGGGAGTATGGCTTCTGTTGGACAAGCATCCAAACACCGAGTGCAGGTGCCGCAATAATCTTTCGCATAGGGATCATCGTAAGTAAGTTCGAGATCAGTAATGAGTGTAGCAATGAAGAAGTATGACCCTGAATCTTTATTGATCAGGTTCCCATTCTTTCCAATCCATCCCAGTCCGCTTTTCAATGCCCATGACCTTTCGAGCACCGGTGCAGAATCCACAAAACCCCTGGCATAAATCTTTCCAATGGCTTCTTCCAATCGGTGAATAAACAGGTCCAATTTTTCCCGTATTACCTCGTGATAATCCTTTCCATATGCATAACGGGCAACCTTAGGGGCAGTTTCAGGCTGTACTGAAGAAGGGTAATAATTCAATAACAGGGTGATTACTGATTTTGCTCCAGGCAGGAGTTTCGAAGGGTCAATCCGTAGATCGAAGTATTTCTCCATATATTGCATACCGCCGTGCATTCCCTGCGAAAGCCATTGTTCAAGACGCCTTGCATCTTCATCCAACCTAACTGCTTTGGCGATACCGCAATAATCAAAACCCAGAGACTGCGCGATTGATTTTACCAATATGGCATTGTCTGATGGAGCCATACTATTGCTTCGTAAGTATTTTCTTAAGGTCGCGGCTCAGGATTGCTTTCTTTTCTCCTTCGCCATCTTTCAGGAGGATCAGGGAGGCAGTATTTGTATTGAAGTCTATCCACGCCAAACTTCCCGAAAGTCCCTGTGAAATTACAGTTCCATTCCCCGAAGCATCTTTTTCATCGACCCAGGTAAGCATTCCTCCAAAACTTTTTGTTTCAATCGTCGGCTTAACCCTGATGCGGGCATTGGGAAATGGAATTTTTCTTAACTCTGCTACGGCGGCTTCACTCAGAATTTTTTTACCGTTTAGTGTTCCTTTATTTAATAGCATCTGCATAAAGTTCATGCAATCGTTCGCCGTAGTTATTGCTCCTGTAAATGGATCAATGCCACCTTTCTCGTTGTAGAAAGTTGTCGATTTCATACCCAGGGGGCGAAATAATTTTTCTGTGCAAAGCCTGTCGAACGATTTCTTTGTAGCAGCTTCAAGTGCTTTTGCAGCGATGCTGATACCCATCCGCCCAAATAAAAATGCTTCACCGGGATTGTCAAGAATATCCCTTTTTTCGATATAAGTATTCACCTCTTCTTCTAGACTGGCAAACTTATTCCGGGCTACCAGTTTGCCTATGCCGTCAATACTTGCATCGAGCCCTGTAGTATGGGTGAGGCAATGGCGAATGGTGATGTAACCCTTCATATATTTTTCAAACTTGGGAAGGTATTTGGCAACGGGATCATCCAGGGAAATTTTACCCTCATCCACCAATACCATCACTATTGCTGCTGTAAACCACTGGCTGATGTCAAGTGCATCTAGTGGTGTTTTCCCTGTAAATTCTTTACCCAATTCTTTTTTATACAAGATTTTATTCTCCTTACTGACCATGACCACCAGTTCATTTCCGAAGGCTTTTTGATTTTTCTGCAGATAACTATCTGCCCCTGCCACATCAACCTGCGATCTGGAAGCCTGAAATAATAACAGGAAAATCAGCGCCAGACTGCTTTTTAGGCAGTTATTGGTGATCCTTAATGCCATAATTGCCACGAATTTATTTTGGTTATTAGTTTGATGCATATGAGGAGTAAAACAATTAACTCATGAATTTAGGCAACTTTACCATAAAGGCTGCAGAGCTTGTGCAACAGGCGCAGCAATTGGCATTTAATTCACAGAACCCGAATATAGAAACAGAGCACTTCCTGAAGGCAATGCTTGACCAGGAAGATTCTCCGGTTGAATATCTATTGAAGAAAAATAATGTCACCCTGAATCTTTTAGGGTCGAAGCTTGACGACTTACTAAAAAAGCTTCCCAAAACTTCAGGGGAACCGGCACAATCTATCAGCAGGGAAGCCAATAGTGTTGTGCTCAGGGCCGGCGCAGTGCTGAAATCTTTTGAAGACGAATTTGTTACCCCTGAACACCTGTTGCTGGCTATGGTACAGGGAAATGACAGTACGGCGAAATTGCTTAAAGACGCTGGTTTAACAGAGAAGGGTTTAAAAACAGCGATTAAAGACCTGCGTAAGGGCGACTCTGTAACATCACAGACGCAGGAAACCCAGTTCAATACATTGAATAAATACGCCAAGAACCTTATTGAAATGGTAAGGCAGGGGAAACTTGATCCTGTGATCGGAAGGGATGAAGAGATTCGAAGAACCCTCCATATCCTGACGCGCCGATCCAAAAACAATCCCATTCTTGTAGGTGAGCCTGGTGTTGGTAAAACTGCTATTGCCGAAGGGTTGGCCATGCGCATAGTGAACGGTGACGTTCCTGAAAATTTGAAATCAAAAATTATTTATGCACTAGATATGGGACAGCTTATTGCAGGTGCAAAGTATAAAGGAGAATTTGAAGAAAGACTGAAAGGCGTAGTCAAGGAAGTTGCCCAGAGTGACGGCGAGATCATATTATTTATTGACGAGATCCATACCCTGGTTGGTGCCGGTGGTGGGGAAGGTGCCATGGATGCCGCAAATATTCTTAAGCCTGCACTTGCCCGTGGAGAACTGCGTGCAATTGGCGCCACTACATTAAATGAATACCAAAAGTTTTTTGAAAAAGACAAGGCACTGGAGCGTCGTTTCCAAAAAGTGATGATTGAAGAACCATCCGTGGAAGATGCCATTTCTATTTTACGTGGATTGAAGGACCGTTATGAAACACATCACCACGTGCGAATAAAAGATGAAGCCATTATTGCGGCGGTAGAATTGTCGCACAGGTATATAACAGATCGTTTTTTACCCGATAAAGCCATTGACCTGATCGACGAAAGTGCTGCCAAACTCCGGCTGGAAATGAATTCCATGCCTGAAGAACTGGATAAACTTGAACGGCAAATCAGGCAACTGGAAATTGAGCGGGAAGCCATCAAGCGGGAAAATGACAACTCAAAGCTGAAAGAATTAAATACTGATATCGCAAATCTGTCTGTAGAACGTGATACGCTAAAAGCAAAATGGAAGGATGA
The DNA here is from genome assembly GCA_031372815.1 of Sphingobacteriales bacterium. Lineage (GTDB taxonomy): Bacteria > Bacteroidota > Bacteroidia > Chitinophagales > Chitinophagaceae > Pollutibacter. The sequence continues at coordinate 5,280 of JANMMA010000477.1, read as the reverse complement.
AAAGGAACTTGTAGAGAAAGTCCAGAATGCGAAAGCCGAAATAGAACAATTGAAAATGGCCGCAGAGCGTGCAGAGCGCGAAGGCGATTATGGTAAAGTAGCTGAGATCCGCTATGGTAAAGTGAAGGAGCAGGAAGAAATGATCGCTGACTTGTCTAAACAACTAGCAGAATCCGGAGAAAAAAGATTGCTGAAGGAAGAAGTTGACGCAGAAGATATTGCTGAAAATGTCGCAAAGGCTACTGGTATTCCCGTCACCCGGATGATCCAGAGTGAGCGCGAAAAATTATTGCACCTTGAGGAACATCTCCACCAACGTGTGGTTGGGCAGGATGAAGCTATCGAGGCTGTAGCTGACGCGGTGAGAAGGAGCCGTGCAGGATTGCAAGATCCGCGTAAGCCGATTGGTTCATTTATTTTCCTCGGTACAACCGGGGTCGGTAAAACTGAACTTGCGAAAGCACTTGCAGAATACCTGTTTGATGATGAAAGCATGATGACACGGATCGATATGAGTGAGTACCAGGAGAAACATACGGTTTCCAGACTTGTTGGAGCACCTCCCGGTTATGTGGGCTATGATGAAGGTGGTCAACTAACGGAGTCGGTTAGACGTAAACCATACAGTGTGGTATTGCTGGATGAGATTGAGAAGGCGCACCCGGATGTGTGGAACATACTATTGCAGGTATTGGACGATGGAAGGTTGACGGATAACAAAGGTCGCGTGGTGAATTTCAAAAATACCATCATCATTATGACCAGCAATATCGGCAGTCACCTGATCCAGGATGCGTTCGATGGTGTGAATGAAAAAAATGTAGATGTGGTGACTGAAAAAGCCAGGGTAGAAGTGATGAATCTTTTGAGGACTACTATCAGACCGGAGTTTTTGAACAGGGTAGACGAGATCATCATGTTCCGCCCGCTGATGAAAAAAGAGATTCGTGGGATTGTTCAGATACAACTTTACCAATTGCAAAAGATGGTAGAACAGAGTGGTATTCATCTCATGTTTACGGATTACGCGATTGACTACCTGACGGAGAATGGATTTGATCCGCAGTTCGGTGCAAGGCCACTGAAAAGGCTAATCCAGAAAGAGCTTGTTAACCATTTGTCAAAGCGTATCCTGGCGGGTCAGATAGATAAGGAAAAACCAGTGATGGTCGATGTTTTCGACGGCGTGGTGGTGTTCCGCAATGAAAGCCCTGTAGGCAACCCTGCCTGATTAAAGAACGTCTTATAACAGGAGAAGGATTCATTCTTTGGATCCTTTTTTTTGTACACAATAATTATATTATGCAAAAATCAAAAATAGACATTATTACGCCGAAGGACTTCTGGATTGGAAACGCTGAAGCTCCTGTATCGCTCGTGATGTTTGGTGATTATGAAAGCGAGGCCTGTGCTGACGCGCACGAAGTAGTTAAGAAATTGTTGTCGGATTATGAAGGCCGGTTGAAATTCAATTTCCGCCATTTTCCATTAACCATGATACACCAGAAAGCACATAAGGCTGCAGAAGCCGCCATTGCCGTTGCGCAGCATGGTAAGTTTTGGGAAATGCACAACCTCATCTTTCATAACAGGCGACAGCTTGGAAGTATAAGTTTGCGCGACTATGCCATTGAAGCTGGCATGAAGGATAAAAATTTTTTGCCAAAGCTTACGGACTCTGTTTTTGGGTGGACGGTTAGGAATGACCTGCTCGAAGGCCTGAACAAGGGAGTGCGGACTGTTCCCGCTTTCTTTATAAACAACCAGCGTTTCGAAGAAGCACCAACTTACGAGAATTTTTCGCATGCTATTGATGACCTCCTTAGCAATTTCCAGGGGACGATCCGCGCATAAACTTTCAAAGGATTAAATCACTACTTTCGGTTTCTTAAAAAAACCGAACATGGTAAAGCGTTTTGCGTCATTCCTTTTTCTCCTTTCATCCTTCACTGTTTATTCCCAGACCAGGCAAACTGCAGCGGTGCCCGAGCCCAAGATGGCAGGCATTGAAACCGTTACAAGCCATAGCTCGGTTACCGTGGCCGGAAAAAAAATAGACTACACAGCATATACCGGATACCTCGACCTGAAGAACGATACCGGCAAACTCATCGCCAAGATGTTTTTTGTGTATTACAAAAAAGATGCTGAGGATGCAGGGAAGCGCCCTCTTACATTCACCTTCAATGGCGGTCCCGGATCTTCATCCGTATGGCTGCATATGGGTGCTATCGGACCCCGGAGGGTGTTGCTGAAAGACGATGGAACAGCACCAAATCCTCCATACCAGGTGATTAATAATGAGTTTACATGGCTTGACCGGTCAGACCTCGTATTCATCGATCCGGTAAGTACAGGATATAGCAGGCCAGCACCCGGAGAAAGCCCGAAGCAGTTTCATGGATATGTGGAAGACATTCAGTCAATGGGAAGTTTCATAAGGCATTTTTTGTCTCGATATGAAAGGTGGGGTTCACCTAAATTTTTGTCTGGCGAAAGCTACGGCACCACGCGTGCGGCTGGATTATCTAAATATCTTCAGGACAACCATCGAATATACCTCAACGGTATATTTCTGATCTCTGCCATACTAAATTTTGGCAGTAATGATTACTACCCGGGTAATGATCTGCCAAGGGCATTATATATTCCTTCTTATACTGCTGCAGCCTGGTACCATAAAAAACTGGCACCTGCACTGCAATCGGATTTACAAAAATCATTGAAAGAAAGTGAAGCATTTGCTATCGGCGAGTATGCGTCGGCGTTAATGAAAGGTGGATGGCTGACCGATGACGAAAAAAATAAGATTGCCGAAAAGATGAGCTACTATACGGGGCTGTCAAAAGAATTTTGCCTTCAGGCCAATCTAAGGGTGGAAGAAGGACGTTTTTGGAAAGAACTTCGCCGTAAAGACGGTCTTACTATTGGTCGCCTCGATGCGCGATTTGTTGGCCGTGACCTTGATGATGCTGGAGAGAATTTCAGCTTTGATCCTTCATTTGCCAATATTGACGGTCCATTTACTTCTGCGCTGAACGATTATTTTGAGCGTGAACTTAATTTCAAGGATGAGAAAGGTTATAACATTTTCGGTAATGTTTCTCCCTGGAATTATAACAATGTACAGAATCAGTTTTTGAATGTTGCAGAAAGCCTGCGTGATGCCATGTCAAAAAATCCTGCGCTGAAAGTTTATGTAGGGTGTGGCTACTATGATTTTGCAACACCTTATTTTACTGCCATGTATGATATTGAACATATGATGTTGAGGCCGGAGCAGCGAAAGAATGTGAAGATATATACCTACGAATCGGGCCATATGTATTATATCAACAAACCATCCATGGTACAGTTTAAAAAAGACGTGGATGCATTTTACGATTTTAGTCTGCCGAATTAAGCCCCAGTTCTTCTTTTCTGATTTGCTTATCCAGGTAAAACGTACCGAATGGGATAATGGATAGCAGGAATGCCATAGCCACTTTTTCGTAAGGCCATTTTCTATTGTGCCAGACGGCGGCGAGGGCAATACAGAACAGAACAAAAAATAATCCGTGAAAGGATCCTGCAATTCGTACTGCCTGGGGTATCCCCGCCATATACTTAAGGGGCATGGCCACGCCTAATAACAGGATATAGGATATGCCTTCAATAATTCCAATGATGCGTAAGCGTTCTAGTGTCTTCATATTTGTTTTAAATCCGCAAAAATAACCTGAAATTGTTGGCAGTGAACAATAGATCAGTATTTGTTTTTGTATATTGCAATCCCTCCAATTCCTCCGAATAGCTATTATTACTGGTCTCTATTTCGTCATTATAAAATATAGCTATATGTCAGACAACACAACAAACAACGCTAAAGAAACTGCTGAGGAAATCAAAGCAGGTACAGAGCAGGCTGCAGGTAGTACCTGGGATGCCGCCAAAGAAAAATTAGAAAAAGCTGCCGATGACCTGGGTGAAGGTGCCAGCAAGGTTTGGGACAAGGTTGAGGATAAGGCAGAAACCCTATGGGATAAAGCCAGTTCTGGTGAACTTACGGAAGATGCAAAAGCAAAGCTGAAAGACATCGGAGCAGGCGCAGAAAAAGTGTGGGATAACGTGGAGAACGAGGCAGCAGAGCTTTGGGATAAGGCAAAGTCGGGTGAACTGGCAGACGATGCCAAAGCCAAACTGGAAGAATTTGCGGAAGGTGCAAAGAACCTTTTGAGCAAATTGGTAGACAAGTTCGACGGTGATGAACCGGCGGCTGATGCGGATAAAAAAGCATAACCTAATAACTGATGGCCGTCCCGTATTTGCGGGACGGTTTTTTTGTAAAATGTTGTCGGCCAACAAAATAAAACAACCACTGGCACGTTTTTAGCATTTCTATATATCCAATTATTCCCATGTCGTATTTATCCAGAACAGTGCAGTGTGCCCCCTTGTCTCTAGAAGTTATAGCAATTTTTTCCTTCTGCCTGAGTTCCTGTGGCAATGCCAATTCAGAGGCCAAAGTCACCGATTCCATCGTGCAAAATGTAGTTGATACGCCAATCAATGGTATTAATGCAGTTGCTGAGTCGGTGACGACATTAGATACTGCCCTATTCAACGAGAAACTGATGTATAATGTGAATGGTGATTCTTCGGGAAAGTGGCCCGTTAAAGCGCCATATCCGCGTGCTGGCGCCATTCTACCCTTCAAACGTATAATAGCTTATTACGGTAACCTTTACTCTACCCGCATGGGCATATTGGGTGAATTGCCCAAGCCGCAGATGTTTGCAAAACTGAAAGAGGAAGTTGCCAAATGGGAAAAAGCAGATCCCCAAACTCCGGTTCAACCTGCGCTTCATTATATTGCGGTCACCGCACAGGGCAGTCCGGGAGCAGCAGGAAAATATCGATTACGCATGCCTTTCAAACAGATCGATATTGTGATGCAGATGGCGTCAGAAATTAATGCCATTGTATTTCTCGATATACAGGTTGGATTAGGAACGGTTCAACAGGAAGTTCCTGAACTGATAGAATACCTGAAAAAACCTAATGTTCACCTGGGAATAGATCCTGAGTTCAGCATGAAGACAGGGCAGAAGCCAGGCAGTGTAATAGGATCTTTTGACGCAACAGATATTAATTTCACAGTCGATTACCTGTCGAAACTAGTGAAGGAAAATAATCTTCCACCCAAGATACTTGTACTCCACCGTTTTACCCAGGGTATGATCAAAGATTATAAGTCGTTCAAAAAAACGCCTGAAGTACAGATCGTCATGCATATGGATG
>JANMMA010000459.1:0-1514 GCA_031372815.1 Sphingobacteriales bacterium | reverse complement strand
TTTGACTTGCAGGAAAAGGATACTGCATTTCGGAACCGGACCATACAAATTACTTTTATCGGTATTCTATTATTTCTTGCAGCTTTCTCCATCTTGCTTTGGCGAAATAACAGGTTCAAACAGAGAACCAATCTCAAACTGGAATCATCCTATACGGAACTAAAGGCAACACAGGCCCAGTTGATCCAGTCGGAAAAAATGGCCTCGCTTGGTGAGCTAACAGCGGGCATTGCACATGAGATCCAGAATCCATTGAATTTTGTCAATAATTTTTCCGAAGTAAATAAGGAACTGATCGATGAGTTGCAGTTTGAATTAAAAGCCGGCAAAATTGCCGACGCTCTCGCTATTACAAATAATATAAAAGAAAATGAAGAAAAAATCGGACACCACGGAAAGCGTGCTGATGCTATTGTAAAAGGTATGCTCCAACATTCGCAGGCGGGTTCCGGCCAGAAAGAGCCAACCGATATAAATAAACTGGCGGATGAATACCTGCGACTTTCCTATCATGGGATACGTGCTAAAGACAATTCATTTAATGCATCACTGAAAACCGAATTTGATGAAAGTATTGGAATGATCAATGTCATTCCCCAGGATATCGGAAGGGTTTTACTGAACTTAGTCAGTAATGCATTTTATGCAGTGGAGGATAAAAGAAAGTTGAAGGCAGAAGGATATGAGCCCTTTGTTTCAGTAATCACAAAAAAGATGGATGGGAAAGTTCAGATCAGGGTCAGGGATAACGGAATGGGCATTCCTGAACATATCAGGGGAAAAATATTTCATCCATTTTTTACCACTAAACCAACTGGTCAGGGAACCGGCCTGGGATTGTCTTTGAGCTATGATATCATAAAAGCACACGGTGGTGAGTTGACAGTGGAAACCCTGTCTGCTGAAGCGGCAGCACAGACAGGAAAGGAAGGAGAGGGTAGTGAGTTTATTATTCAGTTACCAGTATAAATTGTCGGAACTATGATCCACGGGATGAAAAAGTTTACTTTACTATGAATATGACCAAAGCCAGGCAGAAACAATTGGATGAGGCTTATGATACCTTGATACAGGTATGCCTGTACGATAGGTCCCTGGCCGACATGGAACCATACCTGGCTGATGATGTAATGAATTTTGGTGCCGGTAGAAAAGAGATCACCAATTCAAAGGCAGCTTTCCTGGAACAAATAAGGAATCAGAAAGATCTGGCTGCGGGTTTAAAAATGGATTTTCAGTTTACACCTGGTTTACGTAAAATTATTAATGATGGGAATGGGGCGATTTATTCGGATGACATTATAAATACCGTTTGGGTAAACGGGGAAGCGACCAAATTAGCCTTCAGGCTCAGTTTTATTTTTGAATATACAGGGGATAAATGGATGCTGGTGCATTCACATACTTCTGCACCAGACTCACAAAGGACAAATGATGAAGTTTGGCCTGTGGAAGAACTGAAAAAAAGAACGGCGATCCTGGAAAAAAGCCTGGATGAAAAGATTGCAGAGCTG
>JANMMA010000454.1:0-3920 GCA_031372815.1 Sphingobacteriales bacterium | reverse complement strand
TAACGAACATGAATTTCATTGGCATCCACAAACTCAACAACACCTTCTCCATCTGCGTGGATTTGGATACGTGCATCACGTGCAGCCTTTCCTTCCAGTCCTGTACCCACAATGGGTGCATCGGGTAGGATAAGCGGAACTGCCTGGCGTTGCATGTTTGATCCCATCAGTGCGCGGTTGGCGTCATCATGTTCGAGGAACGGAATCAGGGAAGCACTCAGACCAACGATCTGGTTTGGTGCAACGTCCATGAATTCAACTTCACCCGGATCCAGGATCGGGAAGTCGCCTGTTTGCCTTGCCTTAATTTTATCTTCAGCAAATTCATCCTTATCAGTAAGGGGAATATTTGCCTGTGCGATTTTGGCAGTATCTTCTTCTTCAGCACTCAGGTACTGAAGTCTTTTCATATCTACCCTTCCATTGTCGACCTTGCGATACGGCGTTTCAATGAATCCCATCTCATTGATCTTTGCGTGAACGCAAAGTGTAGAGATCAAACCAATGTTTGGTCCTTCGGGGGTTTCAATGGTACACAAACGACCATAATGTGAATAGTGAACGTCACGTACCTCGAAGCCCGCACGCTCACGACTCAAACCACCGGGCCCGAGTGCGGAGATACGTCGCTTGTGCGTGATCTCACTCAATGGATTGGTTTGGTCAAGAAACTGGCTCAACTGTGATGTTCCAAAGAAGGAATTGATCACGGAAGAAAGGGTCCTTGCATTAATCAGGTCAACAGGTGTGAAGACCTCATTGTCCCTGACGTTCATACGCTCACGGATAGTTCTTGCCATACGGGCCAGACCTACACCAAATTGTGCATAGAGTTGTTCGCCAACAGTCCGTACACGACGATTACTCAGGTGATCGATATCATCGATCTCTGCTTTACCGTTGGTGAGTCGAACAAGATATTTGATGATCTCAATAATGTCTTCCTTATTCAGTGTTTTTTGTTCCAGCGGGAAGTTCAGGTTCAGTTTGCGGTTGATTTTATAACGCCCAACTTCACCCAGATCGTAACGCTTATCGCTGAAAAATAATTTATCGATGATACCACGTGCGGTCTCATCATCAGGAGCGTCAGCACCACGCAATTGGCGGTAGATATGCTGTACTGCTTCCAGTTCAGAGTTGGCCGTATCCTTATTCAGGGTATTGTAGATAATCGCATAGTCACCACTTACTTCTTCTTTTTGGATGAAGACGCTTTTCACGTCCATATCCACAATCATGTCGATCTCTTCTTCAGTAAGAACAGTATCCCTTTCGAGTACAACTTCGTTACGCTCGATGGAAACCACTTCACCAGAATCTTCATCCACAAAATCTTCCACCCATGTACGGAGTACACGAGCAGCGAGGCGTTTACCCAGATATTTCTGAAGTGCTTTTTTATCTGTTTTCACTTCGTCTGCCATACCGAAAAGTTCAAGAATATCCTTGTCTGTTTCGAAGCCTATTGAACGAAGCAATGTAGTTACTGGAAATTTCTTCTTACGGTCGATGTATGCGTACATGACATTATTGATGTCCGTAGCAAATTCCATCCATGCACCTTTAAAAGGAATTACCCTTGCGGAATAAATTTTCGTTCCGTTAGGGTGGATAGACTGACCAAAGAATACGCCCGGTGAGCGGTGCAACTGGGATACAACAACCCTTTCGGCACCATTGATCACAAATGTACCGCGAGGGGTCATGTAGGGAATGTTACCCAGGAAAACGTCCTGAACAATCGTCTGGAAGTCAACGTGTTCTTCGTCGTTACAGCTCAGCCTCAGTTTGGCTTTTAGCGGTACGGCGTAAGTAAGTCCGCGCTCCATACACTCTTCGATGGTGTACCGGGGCGGATCAATAAAGTAGTCAAGGAATTCCAGAACAAATATGTTCCTGGTATCCGTAATCGGAAAGTTTTCCTTGAACACCTTAAACAACCCTTCAACATTTCTTCTGTCGGGCGTTGTTTCAAGCTGAAAATATTCCTTAAAAGACTGAATCTGGATTTCCAGGAGGTCTGGTGCATCCGCGAGGTGTTTAACCTTGCTGAAATGCATTCTGCCGTTTTGAGCCACTTTCGTTGAAGACATATGGTAAAAAGCGCTTTAATTGAATATGTATAGACGACAAAACAATCCTGTTCCTGAATCCCCTAATTCAGAAAAGAATGATAATCAATCATTTGTGATCGTTTTTGCGTCTGATGTCTAGGCCTAAAAATCAAAGGAATGCAAAGGTAGGTGAATTTTTGCCTTGGGCAAAAATTAATGTGCAAATGTATCAGCTTGAAATTGTGAAAATAGGAATGAGGAAATGACCGTTTTGGGCAAAAAAATGCCGGAGAAATTTCTCCGGCATTTACATTTTTTTGCGTTTAAGCGTTCTTTGATGTTCTGCGATTATTTGATTTCAACATCAGCACCAGCTTCTTTCAGCTTGGCAACCAGGTCATCAGCTTCTGCTTTAGCAACGCCTTCTTTGATGGCTTTTGGAGCACCGTCAACCAGGTCTTTTGCTTCCTTCAAACCTAAGCCGGTAAGATCTTTAACGATCTTTACAACAGCGAGTTTGTTTGCACCAGCGCTTTTCAGGACAACGTCAAAAGCCGTCTTCTCTTCAGCAGCAGGAGCACCAGCAGCAGGGCCGGCGGCAACAGCTACAGCAGCAGCTGCAGGTTCAATGCCATATTCATCTTTCAGAATTTTAGCCAGTTCACTTACTTCTTTCACGCTTAAGCTAACGAGTTGCTCAGCGAATACTTTTAAATCTGCCATGTTATTAAATTTTTACCGTCTTCATTTCATTTAGATCCGACGGCGGGTTTAAAAAAATTGCCTTATTGATTTGATTCCCCAGGCGAAGGAAACTATCTTTTAATTGACCTCCGTGGTTATCGTAGTGTTATACAATATTCCGGCGATAACCAATGGTCAATTAGTTTGCTCTTTCTTCGAGTGCTTTGATCAGTCCGGCCAACTTTGCACCAGCATTCAGTGCACCAACAACATTTTTTGCCGGGGCCTGAAGTGCGGAGATGATTTCGCCCACGAGGTCCTGCTTGCTCTTCAGATCTCTGAGTGTAGCCAGTTGGTTATCTCCTATAAACACGTCACCATCAATGAAGGCGGCTTTGAGTACAGGCCTTTCAACATTAGCTTCTTTGCGGAAAGTGCTGATGATAAGTGCGGGCTCTTTTGCATTCTCTGAAAACAACAATGCTGTGACGCCATTCAGGGAATCAAAAGTGCCTTCATAACGCGCGCCATCAAGTTGTTCCAGTGCTTTGCGGATGAGGGTGTTCTTCGCCACCTTCATTTCGACATTCTTATTGAAGCAAATCCTGCGCAGTTTGGTGATCTGGGCAACGGAGAGCGCTTCTGTATTGGTAAGGTAGAAGTTGTTATACTGTGAGAATTTCTCTTTCAGTATGTCAATTACTTCATTTTTTTCCTGCTTGTTCATTGTTAACTCTTTTAATAGTTTTTGACCAAAGGGATTAGTGAATCAATACTTTGGTATCAATTGCAATGCTTGGACTCATCGTGCTGGCCATGAATACGCTTTTCAGGTATGTTCCTTTAGCGGAAGATGGTTTTGCCTTAACGATAGCGTTCAACAATTCCTGGCTGTTCTCTGCAAGTTTGTCGGGCGCAAAGCTTACCCTTCCAATGGAAGCGTGAACTATACCAGCCTTATCAACTTTAAATGCCACTTTACCTGCTTTAACATCTTTAACCGCAGCCGTTATATCATTGGTAACAGTTCCTGTCTTAGGATTTGGCATCAGGTTACGTGGCCCGAGGATTTTACCCAGTTTACCTATTTTAGGCATTACTGATGGAGTAGCGATGATTACATCGATATCTGTCCATCCAGCTTCAATTTTCTGAATGAACTCGTCGAGCCCTACAAAA
>JANMMA010000430.1:0-18741 GCA_031372815.1 Sphingobacteriales bacterium | reverse complement strand
ATTTGTATTTTTACCCTTGCTGGTAATCCTTGGATTCCTGATCAGGGCATAGTAAGCCCGAAAGATCAGGGCAAAGGCATCCAATAAGAAAAGTTTTTTTTCCATGCGAAAGAGAATTGACGGATTCACGAATTGACGAATTGACGAATTTACGGATTTGCCCATTTACGCATTTGCGAATTACCGGTTTAATTAAATAATACGTTAGCGCACAAAACGATTAATTCGCCAATCCGCTAATTCGCTAATTCGCTAATTCGCCAATCCGCTAATCCGCTAATCCGCCAATCAAAAACGTGTTTCCAGAAAATGGGGTAGCATTTTTCTCCACGTGGGCCAGTCATGTTTTATATCATGGCCCCAAAGATCCAGTTCATGCGGGATTCCTTTGCTATGCAGAACATCGGAGAACCTGCGATTTGCCGCAGGGTCTTCGTAATCGCCCTGGCCAGTGGCCATGATGATCCTTCCATTCCGGATCGCTTCGAGCACATAATGATCCGACAAATTTGGAATATAGTGACTCGGTGAATTATAATATACCTGTTCGTCGTAATAACCATTGGTATACTCCATAAGATCATACACTCCGCTCATCGCAATGGTTCCATTGATCAGGTCGGGTCTTTTGAGGAAAAGGTTCATGGCATGCAATGCGCCGAATGAAGCTCCGGTTGTAATGATAGGTGTTTCCCAGGATGTGCTGTTCTTGATAAATGGGACAACCTCATTGTAAACATATTCATTGAACTGGTTATGACGAATGGCTTTGTGTGCGCCTTCCATCTGTTTGTTCAGCCAGCTGTCGTTGTTGATGCTGTTGATGGAAAATACCTTAACCTTACCTGAATCCACCAGTGGTGCAAGATGATCCATCAATTGAAACCGCTCATATTCCAGGTAGTCTGCAGCTGCTGTAGGCACCATCAATAGTGCGAACCCGTGATGTCCATAGGTGGCAATTGGCATATCCCTGTTCAGGGAAGGGGAATACCAGGACGTTAATTCTCTGCGCATAAGGTTAATTTGGGTCACGAAATTAAACCATTTCGGTTTTATAGGTCGATTAACTTGGGTCGATATTAAACAGGTTAATCCACTTTGGATGATGAGCTTATGTAGTTAACAATGCTATTCCTGATCAACTTATTCTACAATACCTTCCTTGATTTCATCCCATAGCTCACGGTAACAACGGGCGGCGTAACTAGTTTTGGCAAAGCTTTCTATCGGACCCCGATGAATACCCATCTTCTCGACGTCAGATAAATAAGGGATATAATTTTGAAAGAACTTCTTGTCTTTGTATAATTCGTCCATCACTTCATTATGCATGTTTTTTCTCAGGTCAACCATCGTAAAAAAACACATCATCTTCGACATGTCGAGCTCCTTATCTTTGAAATAGTCCTTAACCATGTTGTAGGTGCGGACCGACAAAGTTGTTGGAATGATAGGCATCAAAATCACATCGGCTGCGTGGAATATATTTTCTGACAAGGCTGAAAGGCCAGGCGGACAATCAATAAAAACAAAATCATATTGTTTCGATAAAGGTGAGAGCATTGATTTCAGTTTCTTTTTCGAACTGCGAAGTTCATCCATCATCACGTCCATACTTTTTGCAGACTGGTCAGCAGGTATCAATTCAAGTTTAGGATAGTCTGATTCCATGACTGCATCTTCCAATGGAAAATCTTCCGAGAAAAGTCTCTTTGTACCGGTCTTATGTTTTTGCTTTGCCTTATAATAAAAGGATGAAGAGCCTTGTGGATCAATGTCCCAAAGTAATGTGTTGAAACCGTCCTGTGACGATAGATAAGCCAGATTAACACAAGAGGCTGTTTTACCGACGCCGCCTTTAAGGTTGAATAATGCGATGACCGTCATGGTTCAAATATATCATTTCTTCATTTCTTCTTTCTTTTTCTGGAGATTGAACATTTCATCCCGCAGCCGCGCTGCTTCCATGAAATCAAGGTCCCTGGCTGCTTTTTCCATTTCTTTTTTTGTTCGGGCGATGGCTTTCTCTATTTGCGGAACAGTCTGGTAAACTTCCTGGTCTTCCGCCGCCAGCACAAGATCTTCATCCGGACCGATGGCCCTTGGATTCTGCATGTCGTACCCCTTAATGTCGAGCACGGATGTTTGGGCAAATACCTGTTGCTTACTTTTTATCACCGTCGTGGGAGTAATGCCATGCTCCATGTTGAATTCAGCCTGTTTGATTCGCCTTCGGGTAGTCTCGTCAATCGTCTTCTGCATGCTTTCCGTCATCTTATCTGCATAAAAAATCACCAATCCATCCACATTTCTTGCAGCCCTGCCCGCCGTCTGGGTCAACGACTTTTCATTCCTGAGGTAACCTTCTTTATCAGCATCGAGAATAGCCACCAGGGATACTTCCGGCAGGTCCAGTCCTTCCCTTAAAAGATTCACCCCAACAAGTACGTCAATTTCACCCAACCGCAGTTGTCGCAGAATTTCCACCCGATCCAGGGTATCCACTTCACTATGAATGTATTTTGATTTTATGTTGATCCGATGAAGGTATTTGTCCAGTTCTTCTGCCATTCTTTTCGTTAAAGTCGTCACCAACACACGGTCACCCATCTTAATTCTTTTGTCGATCTCATTAAGCAAATCATCAATCTGGTTTTTACTCGGCCTGACTTCTATCGGTGGATCCAGTAATCCCGTTGGCCTCACTACCTGTTCTATAACTACACCGCCGCACTGTTCCAGTTCGTAATCGCCCGGTGTTGCCGAAACAAATATGACCTGGTTGAGAATGTTTTCGAACTCATGAAAATTCAAGGGTCGATTATCCAGCGCTGATGGAAGTCGAAATCCATAATCCACCAGCACAAGTTTACGGCTGCGATCACCTCCGTACATACCACTAACCTGCGGTACTGTCTGATGGCTTTCATCAATAATGCAGAGAAAGTCCTTGGGAAAATAATCGATCAGGCAGAATGGGCGGGTGCCAGGTTTCCTCCGATCAAAAAACCTTGAATAGTTTTCTACGCCGTTACAATAACCCAGTTCACGTATCATTTCAATATCATAATTCACCCGTTCACTCAAACGCTGTGCTTCAATAAATTTTCCCGTTGATTTAAAATATTCTACCTGCGCCTGGAGTTCATCCTGCATTTCATAAAGGATCTGTTGCATCATGTCTTTCGGCGCCAGGTAAAGGTTTGCGGGAAATATCGCTACGTTCTCCAGCATTGTCATCCGCTTCGACGATTGTACGTCAATGGTTTCAATCTCCTCGATCTCGTCACCAAAAAAGGTAATCCGATAACCATAATCCAGGTAGGGAATATTAATGTCTACCGTATCACCTTTCACACGGAAAGTTCCGCGCGTAAAATCTGTTTGCGTCCGGTTGTAAAGGGCATTCACCAATCCATGTAAGAAGCCCTGTCGGCTTATCACCTGGCCTTTTTGAATACGGATGATACCATTTTCAAAGTCGGCCGGATTTCCAATACCATAAATGCAGCTTACCGAGGCAACAACAATAATATCCCTTCGTCCGGTGAGTAACTGCGAAGTAGCGTGCAACCTTAATTTGTCTAATTCCTCATTGATGGAAAGATCTTTTTCGATATAGGTATCACTGACCGGCATATATGCTTCTGGCTGGTAATAGTCGTAGTACGAAACGAAATACCCCACTGCATTATCCGGAAAAAATTGTTTGAACTCCCCATAGAGCTGAGCCACCAGTGTTTTATTATGCGTTAATACCAGCGTTGGCCGCTGCACCTGCTGTATGACATTGGCAATGGTAAATGTTTTACCAGAACCTGTTACACCAAGGAGCGTTTGATACCTTTCCCCCTGGAGTATCCCGTTCGTCAGGTCTCGTATTGCTTCCGGCTGATCTCCCGCAGGTTGAAACGGTGTGTGTAAATTAAATTGACTCATCCAATATCTTTTAATGCCTGTTCAATAAGAAAATCTTTCTGCAATTCATCTTCCAACATACTGCAGGTGGTATTTCGATGAATTGCTACGGAATCACCTTCCAGTAGCGTTTGCCCTCTACAACTAATGATTCATCATTTGGTGATTTCGACAAATTTATACCAGCTCATCTTCCATCAGTTTCACCCAAACATGGTCATCAAGTATTTTACCATTTTTGACGATTGCTTTTTTTCTTACACCTTCTTCATGAAAACCATTTTTCTCGAGTGCTCTCATTGATGCTTTATTCGTTGCAAAGACTTCGGCATAAACCCTGATGACATGCGGAGATGTTTCCCTGATCTTTTCTACCAGCAATCCCACAGCTTGTGTTGCAATGCCTTTGCCCCAAAAATGTTCGCCTACCCAATAGCCAATTTCGGCACTGCATTTATAAACGTCATCTTTAGGAAGAAACCCTATGCCGCCGGCCAGTTGGCCGTGGAATAAAATCGCGAAGTTTACGGATGTCTGGCTCTCGACATGCTTCTCCAGGAATATGTCTGCGTCCTTTAGTGTATAGGGAAAAGGAAGATAATCACGTAGGTTATCCCAGATATTCTTGTTGTTTAGCAAGTGGGTCAGCCGCTCTGCATCCTTCCAAAACCAGGGCCTGATCTGAACCATAGGTACTGTTATTTATTACTGTGTTTTGCTGAGTACAGGACTACATTTATTTATCACAACTTTCGACAGAAATAGGATTAAACTTTAATCATTCCAATCATCTGCGATATACGATTAATCAATAATCATCACAATTCTCACCTGATCAACGATCAACGATTGATTCATCAAAGTTTTCTGCCAATATATGAATTGTAATCAGGTAGTTTACATTCATAGTCATCGTGCATAAGTGGAGACGTAAGGATAAAATCAGCCGTTGCCCGGTCGCATGCAAAAGGAAGATTCCACACCACAGCCAACCTAAGCAGTGCTTTGATATCCGGGTCGTGTGGCTGCGCCTCCATCGGATCCCAGAAAAAAATCAACACATCTATTTTCCCTTCTGCAATCATTGATCCGATTTGCTGATCGCCCCCTAAGGGTCCACTCATCAGTTTCATGACGGGTTGATTCAACTTTTCTTCAATCATCCGTCCTGTTGTTCCCGTCCCGATGAGTTCATGCATCGCTAATACATCCCTGTTATACCATGCCCAATCAATGATGTCATCCTTTTTGTGGTCATGCGCAACCATCGCAATTCGTTTGCGCATTTTTAATTTCCTGATCATGGTGAAAATATAAGGAATCTCACTGAAAACTGAATGCAGTTGAATACCCTGAGATCGCTTCCGGGAACTCCAGGATCTGGTGTTTATTACAGGAAAACCCCAGAACACGTTCTTACCAGAATAATTAAGGGTTAAGAGACAAGTGCCTGAACACTCAGCCCTTAACCCTCAACCCCCAACTGTCTACTATCCTGCCTGCATTTCCTTTACCTTCTCCCTGATCTTGGCTTCTATCTCATCCGCCAGTGCAGGGTTATCGATCAGCAGTTGTTTCACCGTATCCCTGCCTTGTCCGAGTTTGTCATTGTTATAATTAAACCAGGATCCACTCTTCCCCACAATACCCAGTTCAACTCCAAGATCAAGGATTTCTCCCACTTTGGAGATACCCATACCGAAGATGATATCAAATTCGGCGGCACGGAACGGTGGTGCAACTTTGTTCTTCACCACTTTCACCTTAGCCCGGTTACCCACGGCCTCATCGCCATCCTTTATCTGCGCGATCCGGCGTATATCCAGCCTCACGGAAGCATAAAACTTAAGTGCATTACCACCCGTAGTTGTTTCCGGATTGCCAAACATCACACCGATCTTTTCCCTCAACTGATTGATGAATATGCAAATGGTATTGGTCTTTGAAATGGTTGCCGTCAGCTTACGCAGTGCCTGCGACATCAACCTTGCCTGCAGACCCATTTTACTATCGCCCATGTCGCCTTCAAGTTCACTCTTCGGAACCAGTGCGGCTACCGAGTCGATCACTACAACGTCCAGGGCACCCGACAAGATCAGCCTGTCGGCGATTTCAAGTGCCTGTTCACCATAATCCGGCTGTGAAATCAGCAGACTATCTACATCTACCCCGATTTTCTGGGCATATGAACTGTCGAAAGCATGTTCAGCGTCTATAATAGCACATATTCCACCTTTTTTCTGCGCCTCGGCAATAACATGGATCGCCAGGGTTGTTTTACCCGAACTCTCAGGCCCGTATATCTCAACGACCCTTCCTTTCGGTAAACCACCTATGCCCAGGGCCATATCCAATCCAATGGATCCCGTAGAAATCACTTCCTGCACATGATCGCCTTTTTCATTCATCATCATCACACTTCCCTTGCCATAATCCTTCTCGATCTTATCCAATGTTAGTCGTAGTGCCTTTTGCTTTTCGTTGCTTGACATGTCTTGATATTTAGGTTTCCAATGTAATTGTTAGGATGAAGGTAGGGGAATAATTTTATGCACACTAACTTTTTTAGCAGTTTTTTCACTAATTTTTTTAGTTTTTTCACCGAAAAAAATCCCTGCTGTAAAAACAGCAGGGGAACATGAGAAAAAAACTAAAATGCAATGGTGACTGTTTGCATAGTAAAACTAAAGTAATAATTTCCTTTCGGTTATACACTGTTCGTGGTATTTTTAGATAACCACTAATCCTTGGTATCTTTATACAAAGAATTTTTATGAAACAGCTGTTCATGTTCTGCTTCGCTATCATGGTATCTATTTTCATTTATGCACAGGAACCAGTTCCTGCGGCTAAAGGTGTCAGTTATGGAGCAGCCATCTTGCAGGAAGGAGCTATTCCGGTAAAGGAATTACCAGCTGCACTTAAGGATAATAAGTATACGGGAAAGATAACTGGCAAGGTGGTGGAAGTTTGCCAGGAAAAAGGTTGCTGGATGAAAATCGAAAAACCCGATGGCGACAGGATGATGGTAAAATTCAAAGACTATGGTTTTTTTATGCCAAAGAATATAGAAGGTAAAGAAGTTGTTCTTGAAGGCGAAGCCGTAGAAAAGGAAGTATCGGTCAAACAACTCCAGCACTATGCTAAAGATGCCGGCAAGTCTGAAGATGAGATCAAAAAAATCAAGGAACCAAAGAAGGAATTGCAGTTTATTGCCAAAGGAGTGTTAGTCTTATAATTTATCTCCGATAAATTATAAGACTAATGTGGGAATTGGGAAGTGTGGTTAATGTGAAGATGAAAGGATTCAGAGGCTAGCGGCGATCAACACTGTAAATTTCATCCATCAATCCCCACCACCCCCGCATCCTGAGCTGCAAGAGCTACAGCTGCTGCCGCTATCACTACTATCGGAGCCCGCATCAACACTGTCCCATGAACCTTCGGCCCCGGCTCCACCATAATCACCGCCATTGAATTCCGTGAAACCATTGCCGCCCCCTGGTATTATATCGTGAGCGAAATAAGTCACCAATGGTGTGTCGTCATTAATACTTCTCGCATTTTTTAACGATCCGGTTTTCTTGGTTGATGTAAATGGATTGGAAAGGGTTTCATCCCATCCAAATTTAGGCTCACCCCAGAATGCAGCATGAGGATCAATGCCGAATTCCTTCTTGTAGAGTTCAATAGTATCCAGGTATTGCGCATGAAAAATACCGGTCATTTTTGGATCTGGCATCAGTTCCGGGTTGTGGTCAAAAGGATAGTGAATGACTTCCGTACAAAATTCCCTATATGCCCTGGTGAACAAAACATGTTCATGCCATACCTGATCGATGATCCTGGATGGTGTCACCTGGAAATCACTGACTATACCCAGGTAGATAAACTTTTTGTATTCCCAGATTGCTTTTCTCGCAAACCTGTATTTCCAATGAAGTTTCCGCGCGATCTTGGTGGCAAAAGCTTTTGTCGAGGCGTCATCGCCTCCGAATTTCTCCGAAATATTTTGCCAAAGGTTGGGTGGAACGAGGTCAGTGAAATGATAGTTCTTGATAGTCAGCCAAAGTTCTTTTTTCGTCATTGCAGGATCTTATAATGTAGGGAATAAGAGGCCCGGTTCATGTATACTTTTCATTAAATTAAGTCATTTGCATTGCCCTTGCCTCCATTTGTATAATTAATAACCAACTGATAATAATCATCCCTCTTGCGTCCTTATTTAGCTACCTTTCGTGCCTGATTCCATTGCCAACTCAACTGTTTATGAAATACCTATTTGCCGCAGTTATTATCCTGGCCTCAATTGCCACCTCGGCCCAACAAAAACCATTTTCTGCAGCAGGTAAAAAACTGGTGGTGTATACTACGGCAGATAGCACTGCACTCCGACTAACTCCCACGGATACCCTTAGCTTTACCCGGATGGGCCAGCCTAAAGAAACGCAGTTCTGCGTTTTTGTGAACCCCGTCAAAACCTATCAATCGTTTATAGGCATAGGTGGTGCCTTTACCGATGCATCGGCAGAAACGTTTGCTAAGCTTTCGCCCGCTAAACAGAAAGCCTTCCTCGAAGCATACTTCGACACTCAAAAAGGTATCGGCTACAGCTTTGGTCGAACTACCATTCACAGCAGTGATTTTTCCAGCGGCAGCTTTACTTATATTAAAGAGGGCGATAAAGAACTCACGTCTTTTTCTGTCGACCATGATAAACAATTCCGAATCCCTTTTATCAAACAGGCCATTGCAGCAGCAGGTGGTAAACTTACCATGTTCGCCAGCCCCTGGAGCCCTCCGGCTTTCATGAAAAGCAATAAGGACATTCTTCATGGTGGCACCCTTCTCCCTGAATTCTATCAGCCATGGGCCAATTATTATATAAAGTTCATTAAGGCATACGCTAAAGAAGGTATTCCGCTATTCGGTGTTTCCATCCAAAATGAACCTATGGCCACGCAAACATGGGAGTCCTGCGTTTATACAGCAGAACAGGAAACAGATTTTCTGAAAAATTATCTCGGACCAACACTTCATAAAAACGGACTGGCCAGCCAGAAGGTCATTATATGGGATCATAACCGCGACCTGGTATATCAGCGTGCGAGCGCCTTGCTCGATGATCCTCAGGCCGCCAAATACGCCTGGGGTGTAGGCTTCCACTGGTATGAAACATGGACTGGCGGTGCACCAATGTTCGATAACGTGCGCAGGGTAACAGAAGCCTATCCGGATAAAAAAGTACTTTTCACAGAAGGCTGTAACGAAAAATTCAGTATGGACAGGATCAACGATTGGAAACTGGGTGAACGATACGGTAAATCGATGATCAATGATTTTAATAACGGTTCTGTGGCGTGGACCGACTGGAATATTCTGCTCGATGAAAATGGTGGACCCAATCATGCTAAGAATTTTTGCTTTGCACCTATTCACGCAAATGCATCAACTGATGAACTCATCTATACCAACGCTTATTATTACATCGGCCACTTTTCAAAATTCATCAGGCCCGGAGCTAAAAGGATAATGAGTTCACCAAGTAGAAGCGCACTGATCAGCACATCCTTTCTAAACGAAAACGGTCAACTGGTTACCGTGGTGATGAATGAAACTGATCAGCCTGTTGATTATTTCCTTTGGATCAATAACCAGGCCGCCGAAGTGAAAAGCAGGCCACATTCCATAGCCACACTGGTGGTACAGTAATGCTATCTGTTACCTGATCATTACCATAGGGAAAAGTTTATCCGGCCAAAGCGATTTTGATTATTTTTAATCTCTTATGAAATACTATTTCTCATTTCTCTGCTGCCTGGTATTTGTTACTGCAAAAGCACAACTGTCAAATCCCGTCAAACTTCCCAATGGTTGGAGCATCTCTGCGGCAGGTAGAAGTTTTCCGCTGGGCGACCTTCCGCTCAATATTGCAATTTCAAAAACACAACGATACCTGGCCGTTACAAATAATGGCCAGAGCGTTCAATCCATTCAACTCATCAATCCAAAAACAGAAACAGTATTACATACTGTTACCATTCCAAAATCATGGTATGGACTGAAATTTAGTGCTGACGAAAAATTCCTGTACGCCTCCGGCGGCAACGACAACTGGATTCTTAAGTATGCCATTGCAAAAGACACGCTTGTATTGAAAGACAGTTTCAAACTGGGCGATAAATGGCCGAATAAAATTTCCCCTTCGGGCATTGAGATCGATGATATGAAACAACTTATGTATGTGGTTACTAAAGAAAATAACAGCCTCTATGTCATCAACCTAAAAACAAAAAAAGTCGCCCAGCAGGTTTCCCTGGGCTCGGAAGCCTATACCTGTATATTATCTCCCGATAAAAAAGACCTCTATATTTCCCTATGGGGAAGGGATAAGATCATGGTCTGGAATATTGCAACCCAACGCAAAAAAGAATGGCCCGTAGGCGATAATCCCAATGAGATCTGCCTTACCAAAGACGGTCGGTATCTTTTTGTTTCGAATGCGAACGATAATTCAGTTTCGGTTATAGATACCCGTGAGGGAAAAACAATCGAGACATTAAATGCAGCATTATATCCTGATGCACCAAGTGGATCTACATCTAATGCCGTTGCGCTTAGTGCCGACCAAAAAACACTGTATATCGCTAACGCCGACAATAACTGCCTCGCTGTATTCGATGTAGAGAAGCCAGGGTTCAGTCACTCAGAAGGATTTATTCCAGTAGGATGGTATCCCACCAATATTAAAGTGATTGGCAGGAAGATTTTCGTCAGTAACGGAAAAGGATTTAGTTCGATGGCAAATCCCAACGGACCAGGCCCGTACCGGCCAAGGCAAAACGTAAATTATCAGAAAGGAGATCCTGACAGGCCGAATGAGGTGCAGTATATAGGCGGACTTTTCCAGGGAACAATGTCCGTTATTGACCAGCCTGATGAAAAAACACTTGCCGCCTGGTCGAAAGCTGTGTACGAAAACACACCTTACACCAAAGAAAAAGAAACTGTTTCCATTGGTGAACCCGGCAATCCCATCCCCATGAAAATCGGAGACTCTTCACCCATTAAATACGTATTTTATATCGTTAAGGAAAACAGGACCTACGACCAGGTATTAAGTGATGTAAAAGGCGGTAATGGCGATACAAGCCTCCTGCTGTTTGGCGAACACGTCACACCTAACCAGCACGCACTCGTTAATGAATTTGTACTGCTGGATAATTTTTATGTTGATGCAGAAGTAAGTGCAGACGGTCACAACTGGAGCATGGGTGCATATGCTAACGACTACCTGGAAAAAACATGGCCCACCAGTTATGGCGACAGGGGTGGATCTTATGATGGCGAAGGTAAAAGAGCCATTGCCAACGACAAAAATGGATTTATCTGGGGTGCCTGTAAACTCGCGGGCGTAAGCTATCGCACTTATGGCGAGTTTGCCGATGAAGGGAAAGCTACCATACCGGAAGTTGAAAATCATTTCTGCCCATATTATACAGGATGGGATATGAAGACCAGGGATACCACCAGATTCTCGCAATGGAAAAGGGAGTTTGATTCGCTGTTGGCCATGAATGCAGTGCCCCATTTCAATTCCTTAAGAATGGGAAATGATCATACCGAGGGTTTGAGACCCGGAAGCCTTTCGCCATTTGCTAATGTTGCAGATAATGATCTTGCGGTTGGATTATTTGTAGAGTATCTTTCAAAATCACCGATATGGAAAGAGACTGTTGTTTTTATGTTGGAAGATGATGCACAGAATGGTCCGGACCATGTAGATGCGCATCGCACTACAGCATATGTTGCCGGCGGTTTTGTCAAAAGAAAATATGTGGACCACGAAATGTATTCCACCACATCAATGCTTCGGACCATTGAGCTGATCCTTGGTGTTCCACCCATGTCTCAGTATGATGCTGCAGCCACGCCCATGTGGAAATGCTTCAGCAAAACGGCCGACCTTACACCCTTTAAGGCAAGGCCTTCTAACATCGACCTCAATGAAAAAAATCCTGATAACAGATCTGCACTGGCGTTAAAAAGTCTTTCATTTAATTTTAGTAAAGAGGACAGTGCGCCCGACGTTGAATTCAATGAAGTCATCTGGAAAGCTGTCAGGGGAGCCCATTCGGTAATGCCCGCCCCAAGACGATCGGCGTTTTTGAAGGTTGAAGATCGGGACGATGATTAAGTTGGAAAACATTTCTTCTGTCCAACTCCACAGCTTTCCCCGATAATTTGGGAATTTAACAAACTTTCCAATCCTGCATTGGCGAGACAGGCCTTGTCAATCATTTATCGAACTTCTCATACTTCATTGGCGGGATAGGACTTCTCAATTCATTACATTTTATTCGAACACGACCTTTTTCAAATAATAACCATCAGGATCAATCAGCGGCAATGTTTCGCTTTTTACCTCTACCGGTTTCTTACCAACCATTATTTTTTGTTTGCCGGATGAAGTAACAATTTCAATCGGCAATTCCATATCCATATTAGACAGACTTACCTGGTAAGTCAGCAGTGTGGTCTGCTTTACATTAATCCCCAGCTTATCGGTAGTGTAAAGGAACAAATCGAACAGCGGCCGCAGGTTTCTCCTGGAAGCCGTGTTGAAATAGTTCATCACATCAGAAGTGGTTACCATATTATCATAGGTGTATTTTGGATCCGTTGCAAATCCTTTTAGTGCAGGAAAGAAAATGCTATCACCAATTACCCACCTGAGTGTATGCATAAAAAAAGCGCCTTTGCCGTAGATATCGGATTGATAAGTCTGTCTTGAATCCACAACATTACCCTGCACTACAGGTTTTTTATTTTGTGTATTTATGGCCGTAGTCTTCATGCGATCGAGATAAGCCTTTCGTCCTCCATAGTCTTCTGTGAAGAGTGCATCTCCAAAACTGCATATGCCTTCCTGTATCCACATATGTGCCCAGTCTTTATTGCTAACTTTATTCGCCCACCACTCATGTCCAAATTCATGATGCAGCAACCAGTCGAAATCAACATCACCCACTTTGGTATAGCGATATTTATTCCCGTAGGCGATATTTGTCTGATGTTCCATCCCCAAATGCGGTGTTTCACTAACGCCAATCCTTTCTTTCACCCATGGATATTCGCCAAAATATTTTTCCTGCATTTTTGTGGTGCGTTCTAGCAAGTCGAGCAGTTTATCTGCCTTGGGAACGTTGTAATCCAACACATAATATTGCATCGGGACTTTATTCCCCATCACTGTGGTGTAAGAGCGACTTACCACTTTATAATTTGCCACATTGAAGACAATACAATAATTGCTGATGGTATAGCTTGTTTTCCAGTGAAAACTGGTTTTTTCACCTTTGGATGATGTTTTTACCAACATCCCCGGACCTGCGACAACCAGGCCTTTGGGTACGGTAATAAACAGATCAGCGCCTTCATTGGGTTCATCACTTGGATGGTCCTTGCAGGGGAAAAATATTTGCGCGCCGTCCGACTGGCAACTCATGGCAATCCACGGTCTTCCGAGACTGTCCTTCGTCCATTGTATACCACCATCCCACGGTGGGTTTTTAGCGATCATGGGACTTCCACTGTAGTCAATTTTCACTACATATTTTCCTGCCGGGAAAGAGGGGTCGCCGGGAATATTAACGAAATCATTTTCATGTCTGAAGGTTTTTGCTTTTCCGTTAACGGATACTTTCGAAACCTTAAACCGATTATCCAGGTCGAACAGCAGTGTATTGCCTGATGCAGTAAGGTTAAGCGTAATTTCCGTAAATCCGGAATAAGACTGGGTAGTCGGTGAGACGTCGAGCGTTAGGGTATAATGCCGGATATCCATGATTGCCTGTTCCGGTTTCAATGGTCCCCCTGAAACGCTGACCTGTCCCGAGGAACTCATAAAGCCTAAGAGTATCGGCCATATTAAAAGAGATTTCAACAACATAACAAAATTCTTATTTCAGTGAATATACTAGTTACTTAAAGAACGATATTTGGCATCTGAAATCAAAATACCAAAAAATATGAAACTGCTCCAACCAACGTTATTGCTTGCCGTCACAGTATCGCTATTCTCTTGTGTCAGCTCAAAGAAATTTGACGCCTTAAATAAAAAGTACAATGATCTCAATACATCGCTTACAGGTGTTCAGGGAGATTTGCGTACATGCCGTGATGAAAAATCGGAATTAGAAAGAAAAAGGGCTGCTGATGAAGCAGAACTTGCTAACCTGAGAAAGCAGGCTGAATTCCTGAAAGAAAACAGCAACCAGGCATTGAAACAACTGGAAAATCTTTCTGTAATCTCTTCTTCACAAGCAGAAAGCATTAAAAAGTCAATGGAGAATCTCGGCATGAAAGACATGTATATCCAGGACCTTCAGACCCAGATGGCCCGCAAAGATTCACTCAATATGGCCCTGGTCATGAACATCAAGGGAGCCATCGGAAACCTGGATGATAAGGACATCAATGTAAAGGTAGATAAGGGTGTGGTGTTTATAGACATCTCCGACAAACTGCTTTTCAAATCAGGAAGCTGGGATATTACCGACCGCGCCAATGAAGTATTGGGAAAAGTTGCGATAGTTTTGAAGAACCAGCCCGACATTGAGTTTATGGTTGAAGGTCATACCGATAATGTACCGTTTGCAAAAGGCATATTGTTAGACAACTGGGATCTTTCTGCTAAGAGAGCCACTGCTGTGGTAAGGGTGCTTCAGAAAAAATACGGTCTGGACCCAAGGAAAATGTCTGCTGCCGGCCGCGCTGAATACCTTCCTTTAGTAGCAAATGATACACCTGAAGGAAAAGCCACTAACCGCCGTACCAGGATCGTGATTCTGCCACAATTGGATCAATTCTTTAAATTACTTGAACCGAAGAAAGGATAGGGAAGAAAATATGTTGATGTGGTTAGTGTGGTTGATGTGAAAATGAATACAGCCAGGAACAAGTGAATGTAATGTCAGTTGTTCCTGATTGTTTGATGTAGACATTTATTTTCACATTTACATTCCCACATTATCGCACTGAATAATTATCAATTTAGGGTCTGATTATTGAGCACCGGTCTGATCAATAATCAGACCCTATAGGTTACTGCGTTTATATTCATTCCCGCACCTACAGACGCAAAAAGAATAACATCGCCCGGATGCAATTCGTGACCATCCTGCCTTCCCCTCAATACAAGGTCAAGCAGTGTTGGAACGGTGGCTACCGAACTATTCCCCAGCCAGTGAATGCTCATCGGCATAACATCCGCCGGAGGCGTAATATCATATAATTTGAACATCTCCCTCATAATGGCATCATCCATTTTCTCGTTCGCCTGGTGGATAAAGACTTTTTTCAATTCATGAATGCCTACGCCACTTTTTTCCAGGCAGGACTTCATCGCGAGAGGAACCTGTTTAACAGCATACTCGTATACCTTGCGGCCTTTCATTTTTATATATTTCAAAAGTGGGTCGCTGCCCGGGAGGTTCGACTTACCCATATTAATATAAAACGCCTCATCCATACTGTGCGATTGCACACTACTTCCCAAAATACCTGACCCGTTATCTCCTGTTTCGCGATACTCCAAAATAGACGCACCTGCACCGTCTGAAAAAATCATACTGTCACGGTCATATTGGTCGATCACCCTCGACAATGTCTCAGTGCCGATAACCAATGCTTTCTGTGCCACACCGGCTCTAAAAAAAGCATCTGCCTGGATCACCCCCTGTAACCAGCCCGGGCACCCGAAAAGGACATCATACGGAATACAGTTTGGATTTTTTATACCCAGTTCGTGCTTTACCCTGCTCGCCAGCGATGGTACCGCGTCAGACTGGAAAGAATGCTTTACTACGTCTCCGAAATTGTGCGCAAGGATCAACTGGTCTAATGTTTCAGGATCCACTCCGCTCATGGCTATAGCTTCGCGTGCAGCCATGGTGGCCATCGACGATGCATTTACTCCATCAGGAGCATATCGCCGTTCTTCGATTCCGGTAATGGCCTGAAATTTCTCTACGATAACAGCCGGAATTGCCGGGATTAGCTCATTCTTCTCACTGTAGAATGGCTGAACCGTAAAATCATTGTTGACTTTAACTTCGTCTGGAATGTAGGAGCCCGTACCCGTAATGACTGTTCTTTTCATTCTGTTATCCGCTTTAACGGTACGAAATTATCCAATAATTGCTGCATTCACCATTATAACTACCAAATTTATGGTATGCAAAAGAAGTATTCATATCCATCTTTCTATCTGTGCAAAGGTATTTGAAACCGTTCATGAATAACCTTATAAATCCCCGTAAGGCATTTGAAGGCATATTGATGATTCGTCTTATGTATCCGCGAAGCATTTGCTCATCACACAGATATTGATTAATTTTTATTAACCTAAAACACTCACGATGAGACACTTTACTAAAAACAACACGTTCCTTATCAGCTTTATTTTACTTTCGCTATTTAATACTGATAAAGTCTTTGCACAAAAGATAGATGTTAACAGAGGCTTTGTAGAGAGAGGCAGCAGCAAATTTAAAGATCAAATCAGAAGTAGCTATAAGCGTTCGGATCAATTCAGTATCGACTATAAGACACTCAGGGATATTGTTGCCCAGTCCGATACCACCAGCCCAATCACATTTATTATTGCGGGCATCGACAAAAATGACAAAGAAAGTTATGTATGGTCCAAATTGAACAATAATGTGCCAATAGACGAATTGAACAAAAAGCAGGGCCTGATTATTCGCTATGTTTTGCAGGACACAACGAATTTAAATCCGAAGGCAATTCCCACGGTGATATATGCAGCTCTTGGCAAACTTTGTCCGCCACCAGAATGTTCGCCTTATTAGCTCAAAACATCAAGCTTATTGCTGACATCTCCCGGCGTATTTCAAAAAGGTTCAATGCGTCGAGGTGAAAGCCGGAACACATAAATACATTATACTCCTTCCTTGGATGCGGTAATATTTCTTACCGGGGTTTCCTGTTTTTGCTCTTTCGGTTCTGTTACCGCGGGTTCAGGAATTTTGATCAGATCAGTTCTATGGGGCTTAATAAGTTTTTTGGAACTCAGGTAACCTATGATCTGATGCTCAAGCCAGTGATGCAGTGGAAGCATGATAATGGCCAGAATGATCATAAATAAAAAATCCTGCCAGGGTGTCCCTTCTGTATATTTTGACACCCATTTTTTGGAGATCAGCGTAATATATTCGAATAATAAGAGGAACGAAAAAAAACCCAGTGCCCTAACGGTACGTTGAGAAACCTTATATAGCCCCATCATCGCCAGGCCAATAAATAAACTAAAGATGATTATAGCGATAAGCGTGTATTGCCTGTTAAAATATTGCTTCTGCACCAAAAGTTTTTCATCTTCCACCCGCTGCTTCTCTTTTCTTTCATTATCGATCATCATAAGGGCGAGGTCATCTTCTTTGGACTGATCATTTATGGCTACAGTGTACTGATCATACAACTTGTTATAGTAATATGCCTGTTCATATTCTGCCTGCTGGTCATATAAGTTCTTCAATTGTTTACTTGCTGCTTGCATGCCTGAATAGTTTCCCGTTTGCTGCTGAAGGACAAGCAAACTTTTATAGGTTTCGATGGTCATGGGAACATCCTTTTTCTTATACGCCATGGCCAGTTCGGTAAGGAATTTTTTTTTCCTGATCATTACCGAATTCATGAATACAGAATCTTTAGCCTTTTTCATATACAACAGGGCAGAATCGGAATTATTAGGATTACCATAGAGATAGATTTGGCCAAAAGTCCAGTCCAATGTACCCGGACTAACATTTGTCAGATACTTCTTGAGCTCATAATCATTGTTGAGCATGGTAATTATGCTGTCACTTGACGCATCCTCGAAATAGGTGTAAAATAGAAGTCTCCTGGCTTCCATTTCCGCACTCTTGATACCTAGTGAATCTGCCAGGTGAATAGCGTTTCTCAAAGCGGATCGCTGACAATCAAAATCATTGTTCAAACACATCTGGGCCAGTACCATATAATCATCAATCAGCATTCTTCGGTTACCCGTGCGATTGCTGAGCGCAATACTTCTGAACATTAACTCGCGGCCAAGGCTGGACTTATCAAGCTTTTTGTAAAAGGTCGCCATGACCTGGTGTACCCTCGACTCCAGGTAGGACAATTTCTTTTCCTGGGTCAGATCCAGCGCATTATGATATTTCTGTAGTGCGATAAGCACCTTGGACATTGTCTGGTTAACCTTGCCTTGTTGTAAGAAGCTCATAACAATTGCCGTGTCATTGTCGGATGACATTGCATTGGTGTTGGAAATATTGGCGTAGTAGTCAGCTTTATCCAGATCACCATTCAGCATGTGAAAGACCGATAATTGTATATAGGCAAGGGCTATCAGATCTGGTCGGTTAACACGGCGTGCATATTCCAGGGCCCGCTCAACATAATATTTTTTTCGCTCAGCATCTTGAAGCGAAAAATAAGCTTCCGACAAAAAAACGGGATTTTCAAAAAAAGCTTCTTTCAGCAAACGCGCATCCATGCTTTGCTCGGCCATGAAGATCATTTTGTCGATGAGGCTGTCAGCCGTTTTCTCCTGCCTTAAGCCAAAGGCATTTTCTGCTCTGTTACGCAGGGTATTAATAACATCAGAATGTGATTGGGGTTGAGTTTGGGAGTAGAGGTTGATAGTTGCACAAAAAAATAGTACGCCAAGGCAAACAGGTGTCTGTCCTGCACGGAAGCGCTTTACCAGGTGTTGCAGCGTTGGCATCTAAGGTGGATAAGAGACCTTTA